>JAITXH010000049.1 GCA_031284845.1 Puniceicoccales bacterium
GTGTCGGCCCAGAGCTTGTCGAGCGAGGGGGCAGGTTCGACGACGGCTTTGAAGAGGAGGGAACGGAAAGGGGCCGTCTCGATTGGGATTTGCGCACCGTAGGGATAGACGCCGAGGTCACGGTAGGCGGGGTGGTAGAGGCGGACGCGGACTTGGGCGTTAGCGTCGGCGGGCTTTTCGAGGCCGATTTCTTTGTCGAGAGTGACGGTGTGGGTTACGGGTTCCCAGGTGAGATTGCGCAAGGTGACGAAACGGGTGGTGGCGTCGCCGCGGGTGACGGCGTTGGGGCCGTATTTTTCGGGGGGAAGCGTCTGCCCGTGGACGAGGATGTCGCGGTAGTGGCGGTGGAGATTGAAGATGTAGGCGAGGCGGGCGTATTCGGTGTCGCGGAGGAACCAGGGGTTGCCGTAAATCTCGGGGGCGAGGATGAGGTTGCGGTTGAACGCTTGGAGGATGAGGTCGTCTTCCCAGTAATCGAGGCAGGAAGAGAGGCAGACGCCGTGGTCTTCGGTGAGGCGGGTGAGGCGGGGCGGGAGTTCGCGGGAAATGGCGGCGACGCGGTGATGGGAGCCGGTGGTCTTGTTCGTCATGTGGACGTCTATGTAGGTCTCGTCGCCGCCGAGGAGGAAGGTGGTGGCGTGGCGGGTGCCGGGGCCGAGCTTGAGGCGGTGGTTGAGCAGGATGGCGTCGGGGACGTGACGGCGGATTTCGGTCATCATGTTGTCGAACTCTGTCCATTTTTCGCGGCGGAGTGTGCCGCAGGCGCCGTCGAGTTTGAGAAGGGCGAAATTGTGGTCGCGGAAGAGGGCGGTGACGGTCTCGGCACGGGCGGCGGCTTCTGCCGGGGTGTTGCCGAAGCCGTCGGGGCCGGCCCACATGCCGAGGCGGGTGTTCATTGCGGCGGCCTGTTTAGCGAGAGGGCCGAAGCCTTGTGGGTATTTTTGGAGGAAGCCGGGGCTGGTGGTGTTGCCGTAACGGCGACCGTTGGTGTCGAGGTTTCCGGCGTCGAGGGCATAGATGTCGAGCTTCATGCCGTAGGTGTCGTGGAGCCAACGGAAGAAGTCGAGGTTGACGCGCGTTTGGGTGGCGTCGGAGCCTTCCCAGGCGTTGTTTATCCAGGAGAAATATTCGGAGCGGGAAGGGGTGAGTTCGTCGGCCCCGGCGAGGGGGATGGGGCGGGCGGCGGGGGTGTCGGCGGCGAAGGCGGAGGCCGTGAGGGCGATTCCGGCGAGGAGGCCGGGGAGTGTGCGTGAGAAGCGTGTGCGGAAGAAGGAAAACATGGGAGCGGAAATTGGCGGCGGCGCGGGGCTTGGCAAGGTTGGGTTTTAGGTAGGCTTTGCAGACGGGCGAGGAGAATATGGGAGGGCAGAGGTGTTGTCGCAGGCCAGGACTTTGGCTCTAATTCACGCTGTCTTTCCTTTTTGCCGTATTTCCCGCGTTAAACATCACTTTTGTTTTCGTTGTCATGGTTGGCAGCAACGGGCTTCCCGTCTCTTTTCCTCCTCCGGCGGTTCCCCTGATTAGCCTTGCTGCAAAGCAGGTTCACACTAATGACACGGCCACCATGCCAGAAATCAATCCGCCCCCGACGGACACGAAAATAGCGCGGCTCATCCTCAATGCTCTGCCCAACATCGGCCCTGTCTCCTGTCGTCGTCTCGCCGATGCGCTTGGTGGCGATCCTGTCAGCTTTTTCCGCGCTTCGCGCGAACGTCTGCTCGCCGTTAAAGGTATTGGCCCTGTCGCCGCAGACACACTTTTACACTGGCGAACGCATTTTAATCCGGAGCGTGAACTGGAAGAAATAGCCGCCAAAAGCATCCGCTTTGTCACCCCTGAAGAAGAACCGGGCTACCCGCCTTTGCTGCGTGAAATTTACGATCCGCCTCTTGGCCTGTATTCCACTTCGGAATTCATCTGGGGTGCCCGTTGTATCGGCATAGTCGGGAGCCGGCATTTCACGGCTTACGGGGGAGCTATGGCCCGCACGCTGGCCCGCGAACTGGCTGCCTCCGGTTGGTGTGTAGTGAGCGGTATGGCGCGGGGCATAGATACTGCCGCGCACCAAGGGGCGCTCGAAGCCGGGGGGCCGACCGTGGCTGTGCTCGGATGCGGGCTGGACATCGTCTATCCGCCGGAAAATCGTGAGCTTTACCGGAAAATTTCCCAGAGCGGTGCAGTAGTCAGCGAATTTTTCCTCGGGCGGCAGGCGGACAAGCAGACTTTCCCCATGCGCAACCGCATAATCTCCGGCATGTCCCGTGCGGTGGTCGTGGTCGAATCCGATTTGAGCGGAGGCAGCATGATCACGGCACGTTTTGCGGCGGAACAAGGGCGCACGGTTTGCGCCGTCCCCGGGCGTGCCGATCAGGCGACGAGCCGTGGATGCCATGCGCTGATACGCGACGGGGCGACGCTGGTTTCCTGTGTGGACGAGATTCTGGAGGAGCTGGGAGAAGCGCCACGGGCGCCAGTGCAGACCGAGCTGGATCTGAACGCAAAGCCGGGCCGGGCGTCCCCTGCGAAAGGAGCGGACGAGAATGAACAAAAGATTTTGCAGTGTCTGTCGGGCGGTTTGTCGTTAGGCGTGGATGCGTTGTCTGAGCAGACCGGATACCCGATACCGGCGCTCATGGGGATGCTCCTGATGATGGAATTAAACCGGCTCATTGTGAAAAATCCCGGAGGTCTCTATGAGATACGGGCGAGATAGGAATCTTCATGGAAACTGCGGAAACTGCTGATCCGCCGCCGCTCGGCCTCTATTGCCATGTGCCCTTTTGTGTGAGCACTTGTGACTTTTGTGCGTTCTATCAGGAGAAACCGCGCCGTGGCGACATACTCCGCTATCTTGATGGCGTGGAGCGTGAATTGGCGCTGTGCCCGCCTGATCGCGCCGCAGGGACGTTTTTTTGGGGAGGCGGCACGCCGGGCGTGCTTGCTCCGGAAGCGCTACGCAGGCTTGGTTCGGCATTTCTGCGCGCCAACGGTGCAGCGCCGTTTGAGTGGACGGTCGAGCTGGCACCCGCTACGGTGAAGCGCGACCGGCTTGCCGTGTTGCGCGAGATGGGCGTCACCCGTGTATCGCTGGGAGTGCAGAGTTTTGACGCAAGCACGCTCGCCGCGCTGGGGCGGCAACACCTGCCGCGCCAGATTTACCAGGCATGGGACTGGATACGCGAAGCGGGTTTTAAAAACACGTCACTGGACTTGATTTTCGCTGCACCTGGGCAAGAGGAAAGCCGCTGGCACGCCGATCTCGCCGAGGCCGTCCGCCTTGCGCCCGACCACATCTCCACCTATTGTCTGACGCTTGAGGAAGACACGGCGCTTTTCATCAAACTCGCCAAGGGACGCGTGCGTGTGGACGCGGACAACGAAGCCGCGCTGTATCGTGCCACATGGGCTTTTCTGGAGGAGCAAGGCTATGCCCAATACGAGATATCCAACTTTGCCCGCGCCGGGCACGCTTGCGTGCATAACCTGAACACCTGGCGGATGGCGGAGTGGTTGGGCTACGGACCAGCGGCGGCTTCGCAATGGCGCGGGCAGCGTTTTCAAAATCCGGCAAACCTCGACAGATGGCTCAAGGGGATTGAAGCCGGTGCTCTTCTGCGCGAACAAGTGGTGGCGCTCTCGCCGGAGACGCTGCTGGCGGATGCGTTGGTGTTTGGCCTGCGCATGAATGCTGGAGTGGAGCCGGAGGTATTGGCGCGGCGTTTCGGTGCGAGGCTTCCGGCTGCGCTACGCACGCTGGGCATCCGGTTGGAGGAAGAAGGATTGCTTTCCGGTGTGCCTGAATGTTGGCGGCTCACCCTTGAGGGACGGCTTCGCGCCGATGCCATCGCTGTGGCCGTGCTGGAGTGCTGGTAGGGTGGGGCAAGCTGCCGTCGCGCTCTCCTGAAGCCTAAAACAGGAGCACTATCCAATGCGCGACATGGAGCACAAGGCAGGAAGCAAATGCCGCGACGACATCATCTACGACGATACCCAGACCGCCTGGCCAATCTTGCAATTTTTTTATGCCCAGAGGTTTTAACACATCGAAAAGACGGAAGAGCACAAATCCCGCAAAAAACCAAATCCACCCTGACGTTGTCCGCAAAAAAGATTCCGCTCCGATATAGACCAGAGGCATGGCGACAAATTCGTCAAAAATGACTTCGCCCGGGTCTTTCTTCGCGAGGTGCTTTTCCGCTACTGTGCATATCCCAATGGCTGCGGCGATGAGGATGACGTTCCATGCGAAAAAAGTGGCCCAGTGCTCCATGTTGTTGAAACGGTAGAGCACGACAGCGTAAAAGAGCAGCCCCGCGCCGCTGCCCCATGTGCCGGGTGCGGGCATCCGTGTGCCCAGCGGACCAAGCGTGGCTACCGCCGTGAGCAATTTCCCAAAAATGCCGGAACCTTTCATGTTTCCCATCTATCCCTTTTGTGGCGGTTCATCCATGAAGATGTGCCAGTATTTGACGA
This sequence comes from Puniceicoccales bacterium, assembly GCA_031284845.1. GTDB lineage: Bacteria > Verrucomicrobiota > Verrucomicrobiia > Opitutales > UBA953 > CALNBE01. The sequence continues at coordinate 4,474 of JAITXH010000049.1, forward strand.
GATAACCGGCCCCCGATGTGACAGTGAGCAGCGTCGCAGCAAAAAAACAAGCCAGCGCCGCCCATTGCATTTTCCCTGTATATTCCGCCGGGCAGTTCCAGTCGCGTTGCGCGGCATTGACGAGCAGGAGCGCAGCGATGGCGATAATCTGGAGAACCGTTTTGACTTTTCCCGAACGTTCCGCCGCCAGCACGATGTTGGAACTCGCCGCGACAAGGCGCAGCCCCGTGATGAGCAATTCGCGCGTCAGGATGAGAATGACAAAAAAGACACAATACCAAGGCAACATGGGTGTTGAGGGCGGTTGGGGCCATACGAGAAGAAACACCAGCAAGCCGACATTAAGAATCTTGTCGGTGAGCGCATCCATCAGTTTGCCAAAATTGGAAACGACTCCCAGGCGTCGCGCCAGCCAGCCATCCAGAAAATCGGAAACCGAAGCGAGAATGAAGAGGGAAAACGCTATCGTCGCTCCCCAGCGGACATCCCATATCGCAAAGAGCGCGATGACGAACAGGCTCGGCACCCGGGAAAGTGTGATGATGTTGGGTAGCTGTTTCAAGGGCGGTGCGTGGTTGCTTAATAGCCGAGCTTGGCCAGCTCGTTTTTCAGCGCGGTTTGGAATTGTGGAATGTCGGCGGGCGCAGGTTGGTAGCCTTCGTAGGGCGGGATGAAGCCCAGGCGACCATAGCCGTCAAGCTGCCATTGCCCGATTTGCCCGTCTGAAAAGGTGACTTCACCGCTGGTATATCCGTCCGGGGTTTGCACCGGGTTAATGGTGACAGTGACCTTGCCGGATGCGGGCGGGATGCCGGCATCGTCCTCTCCATCGGGCGATGTATCTGGCGCACTGCCGACCTGTCCGTCGGTGGCATCCGGAGTGGTTTGGTCGGCGTTGCCGTTCACATCTATCGGCGCGGAGGAAGCTTTGTCCTTAAGGGTGAGATCGAGATCGTCCACCAGAAAACGGACGTCCATGTAGGTCATGGGAACGCCGAACTCGGCGTTGATGCGTTTTTGGATTTCGGAAAGAGTGGCTCCGTCCAAGACCCACTGTGTGATACTATTTTTTTGCTCTGGCGAAAGACCTTCAGACATGGCGCTCAACGATGCGTGGACGCGGTGGCTTTGCAAGCGCAGTTCTCGTTCAAAGCGTCCGCTGTTCCCACGGAAGAGCGTCGTGTTGGCCGATTATCTCGAAGGCGTCTGGCACGTCGTCGCCCTTTGTCAGCAGCGCGATATACTCCGGATGCGCCGTGCAGCAGGCATCCAGCTCTTCGCGGGACATCACGAAAAATGCCGTGGAGAGCGCGTCTGCTACCGCGCCTGTTGGCGCGAGCGAGCGCACCAGATCCTTGCGCACCACCAGACGGCCAGTGCGTGGATCCACGAGGTGCGTGGGTTGGTTGTGCGTGCCGGAGCTGCTCAATGCCCGGCGCACCAGCACGGCGAGCGGCAGGCGTGTCTCGCCGCCGAAGCCGATCTTCCAACCGGGCTTATCCGGAGGGGCGTCCAGAGCCAGCACAGTGCTGCCGCCCGCGCTCAGGAGCGCACGGGAGATACCCCAATCGCATTCCAGCACTTTTGCCATTTCATCCAGTGCAAAGCCCTTGCCGATTGCGCCGAGGTCCAGCTTGCTGCCGGGAGCCACGCACAGCAACTCACGCGACTCGGGGTCGAGTGCGAACTCGCCGATGCGGTGTTGCTCCCATGCCGCTTTCCATTCGTCCGTCTCTTCCCAGGCAAACGGAGGGAACCCGGCTTTACTTTTCCAGAAGTCAACCAATGCGCCTGCCGCCGGATCGAAGGCGCGCCCGGTCTCCGCTGCCACCTGCGCGGCAACCATGAGGCAGTCCCACGCTTCCTCGCCGAGTGAATACGAAGCGCCTTTTTCGAGAGCGTTCACCTTGGATATGTCGCTCGACGGCTCGAAGCGGCTCAGGAAGCTCTCAATGCGGTCCAGTGCGTCAAACGCTGCCTGGGCGGCACTCGACGCATAGTCCGCTGTTTCCGGCTCGTTCGCGATGAAAAGCGTGAAAAGCGTGTGCATTGCCTCGTGTCCGAAGCGCAATGATTTTTTTTCCTCGTCACTCATGGGCGTTCTTTTCTTTTAATTTCAGCGCCTGCCGCAACAAATCTTCGTTCAGACGGACGCGGAGAAGGACGCCTGGCCTCAAGCCGAGAAAGTCTTCGTGGTATTTTTCACGGAGCCGTGGAGCGACTGCCGCTTCTGTCTGCTCGTCGGTGATGACTACCGGGGCATCGAGCGCGTCATCGGTCGTCGTCGGCCCTCCTCGCCAGAAGCCCACCTTGCCCACCCAACGCCGCGCATACCACGGCAAGGGCCAATATTCTGTGAGGTGAACGCGCAAAAGCAGGGGATACTCTTTGGACAGCGGCTCAAGTTGCTCCAGCCAGCCGGTAAGCCGTTTCACATCGCCTGTGGCGTGGACATAGGCCAAGGGATTGCGCTCATCGGCGGCGAATCGGCGCGAAAGAAACTTTGCGGCATTCCACTGAAACACACCGGCGGCAAGCAGTGCGGCGGAAAAAAATATACCGGGCACCCAAAAGCACTGCCTCTGTTTCAGCCCACCCGAATCTGCGGCTCCCGCTGCATCCGGTGCGGCACAAGCCCGCCCTGTCACCCATCGCCACAAAGCTGCAACACCAAGCCCGGAAGCCATCCACAACGGCGGCAGCACGCCCAGCATCAACCACGGCGTCTTGTAAGCGATGGATGAATACAAGAAAAACAAGGTGACGCCCGACACCAGAAAGAACACTGCAAGACGCCGCGTTTGCCCACTCCACGCGCTGCGCACCGGCAGCATTGCCAATGCCAGCAGGCTTCCCAATCCGGCAAGTATCTCGCGTGTTCCCGTCAGGCCGCCCAATCCGATGCTGCGGGCGAAGCGCTCAAGGCCCAACGCGACGAGCACGTCACGCGCGACGGGTTTTATGTCAAAAAGCAGAGGGAAATACCATGCGAACGGCTTGTCATGCGGGCCTCCCGAAGTTTTGTTGATGTAGTTGGTGTAAGTCATGACGGAATCAACGACCCCGGCGGGATTTTTCCCGAATGAAGAAAAAAATGCTTCTGCCACCAATACTGCGGCTCCGGCGAACACCGCGGGATACTGCCAGCCGATTCCCTTTGCCGTCTCCCGCCACCCGTGCCGCGCCGCCCGGAATTCTCCGGCAAACGCCACGCCTGCGCCCGCAGCCGCCGCAGCCGCCATCAGCACCCATGTCTCTTTGGACGCCACCGCTACGCCAAGCATCGCGCCCGCTGCCACCGCCAGTGCCCACTTTGTTTTTGCGGAATCGTTCCCATCGGATGCGAGTCGCCAGAGCAGAGGCACAGCCACCCAGAATGAAGCGACGAACAGCGTCTCCTGCACAAAATAGCGTGCGTAATACACCGCCAGCGGCGAAGTCGCCCCCAGCAGCACCGCCACGCCCGCCGCGGCGACACATACGCCGCAACGCCGCCACAACAACGGAGCGGCGACGAGCACAAGGCCAAACACCGCCGGGATGATCCGCAATACTGTGGCGGACAGTTCCCCAAATGAGTTTTGCCCGGCCAGTTTGCACACGAGTGCGGCCAGATAATACATTACCGGCCCATGGTGTTCCACCGGATCGTAGTGGTATCCTTCACCGGAAAGCAGTCTGGAAAGCGTGTATGCCTGCTCGGATTCATCGGCGTGGAGCGGTTTATCGCCCAGTGAACCTAAGCGCAACCAAAGCACTGCGGCAAAAGCTGCGACAAGCACAAGCGGAAGCAGCAGGCGGAGAGGCGATTTGGTGAATGCGGACAATTTCTCATTTAACATGTGTGCTATCAAAACATCCCATCCTGCGTTTTGTTTGAATTAAAAATTAAAAATTAAAAATTAAAAATCAAAAACAATTGGAAATCATAGAGTAATAGCGATTTTACTTCCAGCGTTACAAAGTGCCAACGGGAAATCTCCAGGTGGCATCCCTCTCAAAGCATCGGGCAAATCCTCCGCGTTTCTTATGAAATATGCGGGTTAAGATTGCGCCCGTGCCTATGGCGCTCTCTTATCCCAGTTCCTCTTTTTGTTTCACATTTTCATGTCCACTACACCACCATCCATCGCCGTTCTTTGCGGCGCAGTATCTCCTGAGCGGGAGGTCTCCCTGCGCTCAGGCAAAGCCTGCGCCAATGCGCTGTTGGAACTGTTCCCCGATCTGTCTTTTCATGTGCTCGACGAAAACGCTCTTCCCGCATTTCTCGATCCGGCGAGGGAAATCGTGTTCCCGGTCATTCATGGTGATTACGGCGAAGATGGCGGCGTGCAGCACGATTTGGAGTCCCGCGGGTTCGCCTATGTGGGGTGCGATGAGGCAGCCAGCCGGGTGTGCATGAATAAAGTGGCTACCAAGGAAAAACTGCACGCAACGGGGGTTCCCGTGGCACCCGGGGCAGCATTCTCCGCCGCAGAAAAGCCGGATGCCGCTGCGCTCGCCCGTGCGCTGGCATCAGAAGATATCGTGCTCAAACCAGCGGATAAGGGCAGCAGTGTCGGTCTGCGTTTCGCACGCGGTGCTGCCGACATCAAAGCGGCGCTGGCAGAGATTACCGCAGGAAATTGGATGGCCGAGCCGCGCATCACCGGGCGCGAGATGACGATTGGCCTCCTCGACGGAGCGCCGATGGGCATCGTGGAAATCGTGCCCAGGGCAGGGCACTACGATTACACAAACAAATACACCGCGGGCGCGACTGAGTATCTTTTCCCCGCTGCTGTGCCGGCTGCGATTGCGGCGACAATAGGGGAATCCGCCGCTCGAGCGTTTGCCGCCTGCGGGTGCCGCGATTTCGCCCGGGCGGATTTCATCCTTCGGGAGGACGGCAGCTTCATTTTCCTCGAGATTAACACCATGCCTGGCTTAACGGCCACGAGCCTTCTGCCCAAGAGCGCGAGTTGCATCGGGCTGGATTTCCCGGCGCTATGCGGGCGCATGCTCGCTCCTGCGCTGAGGCGTTTCAAAGAACGTCGCCTTTGACGGCACATGCGATAAGCAGCACACCAAGTCCAATGGCACGAAAAACCTCAAATGACGATAAAGGCTGGCGGACGCTCGTTCCGTCCAGCGCCGCCGCGCCGACTTCCACGCATTCCGGCAAGCGCCGTTTTTGGCGTTGGTTCAAGCTGGCCCTCCTGCTCGCCGGCGGTGGCGCAGTGGTGGCGCTGGGGGCGCTCGCATGGCAGGAGTTATCCCCGTCGCGCACCGGCGTCATCTTGCGTTCTGCGGTGCGTTTTGATACCAATGAGCAGCTTACGAAAGAGTGGTTTCTCGAATTTTCGGGCCTCACAGCCAACATTTCCCGCGCCAGCATATTCGACATTGATGAAAAGCTGCGCAGCGTCGGGCAGATTAAAAAAGTGCGCATAAACCGCCATCTCACCGATGACGGTATAGACGTAAAAGTCGAAGAGCGCACCCCTGTGTTGCGCATGGATGCACGCCTTCCGAATGGTTCCATTGAGGTGCGCGCCATTGCCGCCGATGGCGTCATTTATAAAGGCATCAACTATGGCCCGCTGGTCTTTCGCAATCTGCCGTTGTTGACCGATGCCCGCCCGGTGAAACAGGAAAACGGGCGTTTCCAAATCGTGCCGGGCATGGATGCGGTGGCGCGGCTTCTCCAATTGGCCCGCCGGAACAATCCCGATCTTTACCAGGAATGGGAGAGCGTCTCCGTGCGCGAATTCCGCAACGGCGATGCAGGGGCGCCCGGTGCCTGCATTCGCATCCGCATGAGAGAGAGCCGTATGCCTCCAGTGGATAGGCCCCGCATCCGCGAAGTGATCTTTTCCGCCAATGCGAAGGACTTCGAAGACGAATATTTGCGCTTTTATGCCAACACGCAGGTGCGTGCCCTTGTCGGCACTGCGCTTCGCAAGATGGACATCGCACATTTTCCGCTCTACGACTGGTATCTGTGCCTCGAAAACAAAACGGATCAGAAGAACCCCCAAAAAGAACCCCGGTTGATTCCGGTAAGGACCGGTGACTGATGCCTACGGCACACGGACTGGATCACGCACATGTCTTCATCAAACATTATAGCAGCCACAGATATCGGAACCAGCAAGACGGTGGTTCTCATCGCTCAACTTCAAGCAGGACGTCCGCTGGAAATCATCGGCTTTGGCGAGGTGTCCTCGCAGGGGATGCGCAAGGGGGCCATTACCAGCTTGAAAGACCTGACCTCGGCTGTCCACGCAGCGCTTGCCGCCGCAGAAAAGACGGCGGGAGTTGAGTTGCGCTCTACTTATGTTTCTCTCAGCGGCGCACATCTCGGCGGGCAATCGTGCCGGGGCGTCGTCACACTCTCCGCCGCGAACAAGAAACGTGTGGACGCCGCCGACATCAAGCGTGCCCAGGAGGAAGCGCGGCGTGCGGAGTTATCCAACGGGCGCGTGTTCGTGCATTACAGCCGCCAGCCATTTCTTCTCGATGGCGAGGAATGCCAAAAGCCGGAAGGCATGACGGGTGGCAGACTCGAGGCCTGCTATTGGGCTGTGGACGCCGATGCCAACCATGTGCGCAATCTTCTTCAGGTGCCCGGTGGCTACTCGCTCCATGTTGACGACCTGATAGCGTCCAGCATGGCGTCCGGGAGCATTGTGGTGGCGGATTCTCTGAAGCAGCACGGCGTCCTCGTGGTGGACATCGGCGCGGGCACGACAGACTACGTGCTTTACCAGCGCGGCTATGTCGTCTGCACGGGAGTCTTGCCCATCGGGGGCCAACATATCACCAATGACCTTTGCCTCGGCCTGCGCGTGAATCCGCCGCATGCCGAAAAGATCAAGCAGGAGTTCGGCTCGGCGGTCTTGCAGGAGGCAGATGCCAATCATACCATTTGGCTCTATGGGGACAAGACGGTGGGCGACCGCAAATTTTTCGTGAAGTCCATTAACCAAATCATCAGTGCCCGCGTAGATGAGACATTCGGTTTCCTGAGGCGGCGCATTGAGCGCTACACCACACTCGACAAGGTGGCTGCGGGCGTGGTGCTCACCGGAGGCTCTGCGTGTCTGCGCGACATTGAGCGCGCCGCTGCGCAGGCGCTGGGCATGGATGCCCGCCCCGGCGAATTTCCGGAGTGGGTGTTGAAGAATCTGGCCAAGCCGCAATACAGCGCCGCGCTTGGGTTGCTCCATTTCGGACGATCTGAACGCTTGCGGCCCGTCGCTGTCGCATCCAAGCCCGGCTTGTTTGGCACATTCGGGCGCTGGCTTGGTTTCGGGCCAAACACTGGAAACAGACGCTAACTCTCCCGCATTTTGATGGAAAATTCCACTTCCCGGAGAACGTTTCCCGTCTTAGTAAAAAAACGCTTATGAAAAAAAACCGTTGGGTTGTAAAACTGGGCACCGGCTTGCTCACTCAGGGGAGTGGCGAAATTGACAGCCGCCAGATCGGCGCAATCGTCGCGCAAGTCGCGGCGTTGATGCGCTCGGGTATTGAAGTCGTGCTCGTCTCTTCCGGCGCTATTTCCGCTGGCATGACGGCGATGAACTTGCAGCAACGCCCGCGCACGACCACCGGCCTGCAAGCCTGCGCCACCATTGGGCAAATCGAGCTGATGAGCGGATACCAGCACCACCTGATCACGCACAATCTGCTGGGGGCGCAATTGCTGCTCACTCATGCCAACCTCGACAGCCGCTCCTGCTGCTTTAACGCTTCGCGCACCTTGGAATACCTCCTTTCCCAAAAGCGCTTCCTTCCGATAATCAATGAGAACGATGCCATTGCCAGCGAGGAAATCAAAGTGGGCGACAATGACCGCCTCTCCGCCTATGTCGCCACACTCATTGATGCAGAAAAGCTCGTTATCCTGTCGTCCATTGACGGCCTGCTGACGACCCTCGACGGCACCGGCAAAGTCATCCCGCTGGTCACGGAAATAGACGACGCACTGCGGGCATTGGCGACGGGGACTACGAGCCAGCGCAATGTGGGCGGTATGGCGACAAAACTGATCGCAGCGGAAATCGCAGCGGAAGTCGGCACGGAGACCATCATCGCAAACGGGCGCAAAGAGGGCATTCTTTTGGGCATTGCGGAAAAAAAATTCACAGGGACGACATTCAAACTGAAAAAGCAAAATCGGGGCGAATTGAAACAAAACGGCCTTGCTGCTGTAGTGTAACTAGTGTCCCCGTTGCGTATAGAACTCACCATCCCCTGCCACAATGAAGCCCACCGGCTGGTGGCGGGTTTCACAGAGCTGGCCGTCTGGTTGCACGGGCATCAGCAATACGACTTCAGCCTCGTGCTGGCAGATAACGGTTCCTCCGACGGCACGCTTGAAATCGCACGCCGCTTGGCCGAAGAATCGCCTGTGCCGTGCCGCGTGCGCCGCCTCGATACCGCAGGATTAGCCCTCGCGCTGCGCGATTCATGGGACTCCAGTTCCGCAGACATCGTTGGCTATTGCGATACCGACATGGCGACAGATCTTGACCACCTCGAAGATGTCATAGCCGCATTTGCCGACAGCCGCGTCGTTGCCGTGAACGGGTCGCGCTGGTTGCCCGCTTCCCATGTGTATAACCGCAAGTCAAGGCTGCGCCGCTTGCTCTCCTGGGGCCTGCGTGCGAGCATCCGCCTGATGTCGGGGATACGCGCCACGGATATTGCCTGCGGCTTTAAATTTTTCCGGCGCGAGTGGTATGCCGCGCATCAGGCCCGGTTATTTTCCCGGCAATTTTTTCTGGGAGGCGAGCTGCTCTCTTATGCCGAGCGCGAATATCCCGGGACCGGCGTAGTCGAGATTCCCGTGCGGTGGCACGACCAACCCGGCTCGCGCGTCAATCTCAAGCGCGCTGTCTGGGCCTATTGGAAAGGCGTCGCCAAACTGCATCTCGCCCGGTTCAGGCACAAGGGCTGAGCTTGCGGCGTCAGGCTTTTCGGGGGCGTTTCCCCGGAGTTCGCTTTTTGAGCGAAGTGGCTTGGATAAGTGCCACGCAGTCCGTTTCGTCGAGCGTAGGCAGCCAATGGATTTCCAATGCCGGAAATTCCTTTTCCAGTGCCTCGCGCAGGCCACCCGTTTCGATTAAAAGAATTCCGTTGGGGGCGAGTCGCTCAGCCGCTTGCGGAATCAGTTTGCGGATGACATCAAGGCCATCGGCACCTGAAGTCAGCGCGGCTTGCGGTTCGTGGCGGAATTCTTCCGGAAGCGTCTTCAGGACGGACTCCGGCTCGTAGGGTGGATTACATACGATGACATCATACCCGGTGCCGTCCGGCACCCCCACAAGGACATCGGCATGGTGCAGGGTGATGCGTTCCCCAAGGTGGTAATCGGCGACATTGAGCGCGGCCACTTCCAGCGCGGCGCTGGAGTTGTCGGTGGCGTCAATGTGCGCATTGGGACAGGCGTGCGCGAGCAGGATGGCCAGGCACCCCGAGCCAGTGCAGACATCGGCGGCACGGGCGACCTCTTCGAGGCCGGGGACCCACTGGCTCAATTGCTCCGGGATGATTTCCAAAAAGTAGGACCGCGGGACGATGACGCGCTTGTCCACGCGGAAAGAAAATTCGCCCAGCCAAGCCTCTCCGGTGATATAGGCGGCGGGTTCATGCCCGAGGGCTCGCCGCTCCAGCACCTTTTTGACTTCGCGGATTTCGCCGGGGAGCAAACGTGCGTCGAGGAAGGTTTCCAGCCCTTCGCGCGGGAGGTGGAGCGTGTGCTGGAGCAGCCACACTGCCTCATCAAATGCTGTCGTGGCCCCTTGTCCGAAAAATAACTTTTCCCGGCGGAAAAGGCTCACTGCATAACGCAACCAGTCCCGCAATGTGAGCAGGCCGGCGGTATCATCGGGTTGAGGCAGCCTCTGCGCGATTGTCACTTGAGTTGATCGCGGCCTTGCAGGTGAAACTCCGCTTCGGATTGGTCTTTGGTGGGCCGGTTGTTTTCGACGACCAACCGTATGGTCAACAACAGGGTTTTGTTGCCGAGCGCTTCCTCAAATATGGGCTGGAGGCTTTTTGGGAGAAAGAAACAAAAACGCCCGTATTCGTAAGTAGAAGGTTTGAAAGCGGTACCGGCGGAAAAATAAATCATAGCCGAACGCCCACCGCCTTCGGCCTTGAATATCTCGGACTCGATGACGACTTCGTAGCTACATGTGAAGTTGTTGTGCGCGGGTAACGTGGCAAGATGCCGGATTATACCGCGCTCAAGCTGCACGCCGGTCAGAGGCTTGTTTGCATTGGGTATGTGGGAGGTCTTGTCGTTGGGAAGCATGGTATGATGTTGTTGAGCTAGGGGTCGCATGGAATGGCACGGTGCCATGACAGCAAGAAAAAACGGCGAATGGCTTTCCCGTTTCCCGCGAAATAGGCGGGTTAAACACTTGAGCACAGCGCACGGCTTGTCATAACACGGTCCCTTTTTGCGCCATGACTGCTGATGTCACCACCATTGAGTCCGCCGCCCCGACAGGAGTTGTCGAAGCGGATGGTTTGCTCCCGTCACCGGAGCATCCCATTCGGCTGCCTGTGTTTGAGGGGCCGCTCGATTTGCTCCTTTTCCTCAGTCGCAAAAACGAAATAGACATTTACTCCATCCCCATCGAGACCGTTACCCGGCAATACCTCGACGTGTTGCACACTTACGAGAAGGACAACCTCGAGGTCGCTGGCGATTTTTTTGTCATGGCCGCTACGCTCATGTATATCAAAAGCCGGATGCTGCTGCCCGCCGACGTCAAGGCCGCCGAATCCGAAGAGAGTGCCAGTAGCGACGGGGAAGTGGACCCGCGCTGGGAACTCGTCCAGCAACTCATCCAATACAAAAAAACCAAGGAATGCGCCGGTTACCTCGATGAGCTTATCACCGAGCGCCAGGGCTATTTGCAGCGCTTTGTCTCGCTCATGCCCGATGCGCCGGATTCGGAACGCACCATAGCGCCCGCCGATCGCATCGAGCTTTGGAATACTTTCAACCGCATTCTCCAACGGCTCGCCGATCGCATCTCGCCAGGGGAGATCCACGGTGAGAGCGTTACCATCGCCTCGCGCATGGAGGAGATTTTGGGCCGTTTGCTCAGAGAACGCCGTTTCACTTTCAGTTCCTTGTTTCCCGCCAAGCCCACGGTTGCCGTCCTCGTGTCGAGCTTCCTTGCGTGTCTGGAGCTTGCCCGTCTCGGAAAACTTTTTCTCACGCAAAACGATATTTTCGACGAAATCTACTGCGACGCCGACTCTCCGGCTCCGCCTCCCGTTGAACCAGAACCAGAACCAGTAAACACACCATGAAAAAACGTCCTGAACACACACACATTTTTCGCCACGCCGTGCTGGGTGCACTCGCCCTCTTTGCCTGCTGCGCACAGGCATTTGCCGGTGACCCCGTCCAGCACAAGATGCTCTTGCTTGACGAATCGCGCTCCCAATTACTCTACGTTGACCAAGCCGCGCCTGATAAGGATTGGAAGCTCGCCATCCCGAGCCGTGCATGGAGCTTTCAGTTGGTCGGAGGAAACCGTCTGCTTCTGGGCATGACAAAAAAAGGTGGTTTTCTCGAATACGATCTGGAGACGAAAAAAGTCGTTCGCGAAGTTTTCGATGCGAAGCGCTACGCCGATACCACCTGCGCGATCCGCTTCCCCGACGGGCGCACCGCGATAAGCTGCAACCAGAAGCATCTGCGCATTTTTCTCTTCGACGCGCAGGGGCGCGAAACGGCGGCGTTGGAATTCCCGAAGCTGCGCGGTGCGCGCCAAATCCGGCGGACCGGGCGGGATACGCTCTTGTTCGGCGCTGGCACTCCGGCCCGTGTTTACGAGGTTTCGCTCGACGGGAAGGTCTTGCGCGAAGCCCCGTTGCCCGGCGGGAAAGACATCTATCAGGTCAGTGAACTTGCCAACGGTAACTGGTTGGCAGCAGCGGGTTATGGCGGATTCATTGCCGAAATCGACAAAGACGGAAAAATCGTGCGACGCTGGGGCGGCAAACCTGAGCCGGAAGGCGTGCGCTACTTCTTTATGAGCCATTTTCAGGTGCTAAAAAATGGCAATATCGCCGTCGCCACTTGGACAGGGCACGGGGCGAAAGACAGTAAGAAGGGGCAGCAGGTCGTCGAGTTTGACCCGGCGGGAAATATTGTGTGGAAATGGCACGATGCGGCGCTGGCCGGCTCCATTCACGGTGTCTTTATTCTAGACGGTCTGGATCCTGCACAATTCTATGACGATGTGATCGCGGCAAAGGGCGGTTCCGAAAAATAAATTTAGCGGTGTTTTTCTGTTGTTTTTATTCTGAAAGCGCACAGTCTGAACTTGTTTCTATTAAAATTTATGACCCAAAAGACTACAGTTTTACATTCCCTACTGCTGACAGCTGCATCGGCTGTCGTTCTTCTCTCTTCCGGCTGCGTGGAGTTTCACTCTGCCGGTGACCGCCCTAGCCATTCGAGTAATGCCACTGGCGCAGAAGCGAATTTCGTGCCGGGAGGTTCCTACAACGAGGACAAGCGGACACAGCCCTTTGCGTCTGTCAAGCCTGCCCGCGACATTGAGCTTTTTGACGGCAGCACCCTTTTGGGCTGGAAGATCCATTCGAGGAATGGTGAAGCCGCCGCCACTACCTGGAGCGTCGTGCCCGGCCTCCCCAGCTACATTCATTGCTCTGGCACACCTTGGGGCTATCTCCAGACGGCGCATCGCTACGATAACTACCGGCTGACCTTGGAATGGCGCTGGAGCGGTGAGCCGCTGCCCGGAGCGGATGGTGCACCGGGCGTGCGCAACAGTGGCATCTTTATCCATACGCAGGAGGTTCCTGCCATTTGGCCGCGGGGAATTGAGGCCCAACTTAAAGAAGGCTATGCGGGGGATTTCTACATCACCAGCGTAGATGTCGTAGAGCTATACTACATCCAGAAAAGGGCGGCGGAGGCAGCAGGCTCCACAGCAGAGGCGGTCAGGTATGCCAAAGGCATTCGTGTCGTTCCCAAGGCCGGACCTTCCAACGAAAAGCCCATCGGCGAGTGGAACACTTACGAGATCACCTGCCGGGCGGATACCATTGAGCTTAAAGTCAACGGAGTCGTTCAGAATTTCATAACAGGTGTTTCTGTGCAGCACGGTCACATCGGCCTCCAATCGGAAGGCGCTCCCATTGATTTCCGGAATATCACCCTCCATGCGCTTTAGCATGGCGGGGTGACTCTTGTTTCCCCAAAGAGAAGGCAGGAGTCGAATGGCGTTTGTATCGGGAATGCTTCCGCGAGGGTGCGCTCGGTTTGCTCTTGAACACTGAGTTGCGGGGCGTTGACGCAGGCGAGGTGGCCTTGGCGAACATGCCGTTGATAGCGGCATTGAAACCGTCTTTCTTTTGAGAGGAGAGAGTGGTTTTTGGCAGGATGCGCGATGAAGTCGGAATACAATGAATTTACGTTGCCGTGGTTGGGAAATTTTTGACACTCCGCTTCTCGTGTCACCCAGCGACCTTCCGTCCATCTTCCAAATTCTCTCCGCTACTGGTAGCGCGCTCGCCGCAGCGGCCCCGCAAGTGGCAGCGGGTGTCGCATTCGGAAAGGCGCT
>JAITXH010000076.1 GCA_031284845.1 Puniceicoccales bacterium
TTGAGCGATGCAGATGGTATTGCAAAGTTTGACAAAACCACACCGGCTGCCTTTGTGGTATATGCAAGGATATTTGAGGCGAATGGACGAGAAAAAGAAGCTATTAATGCATATAAAGAGGCTGTGAAACGAAATCCTTACGATACAGCAGTCTTGTCTGATTTTATGTTATTTCATGAAAAGAGGAATGATAATGCAAATCTTTTGACAATTATCAATTACCATATTGATGCGGCACCCTACGATCCTCGTTGGTATGCGCTCAGAGCTAAATGGTTATTTGACATGAAAGACTACGAGTCTTCAAGAAAAAATGTGGAAATGGTGAGAACACTTCGCAAAGTAAAGTTACCTGATAGAGGAGTTTTTGAATCCGTAAACGGACTCATCGCTCGTTTGAAAGGAGCGGGCGTAAAAATTGATTATCTGGAAGAAAACAAATAAGTCGAGTATGTCAGCGGATTTCCGGGGCGCGTGCGATTTTTTTCATCCACGAATTTCACGAATTAGATGTGGAAGTCTAAACTTTCTTCCAGTGGATTACGCAGATAAGCATTGGATTCTCTCCTCTGACGGCAGTGTCAGTGAGGGATTTTCCTGCACGGCGTTTTCGATGGTTCGTGCTCGGCGGTAGATGGCCCAGGATCCAAGCGCACTTTTTCAAGTTTGCGCACCTCTGTCACCCGGCCACGGTGGATGGAGAGCTGCACTTCCCCAAACTCCACCTCGTGTATCATCGCACGCACGATTTTTACCCATTTGCCGGGAACGGTTTCGCAGTATTCGTTTTCCTTGTCGTCAGAAGTGTCCACGCTTTTGCATGAAGCAAAACGTGTGCCAATTTTAAAAGACACATGTCAAATTAATGCACCAATTTTATAATCTGTTGAGATGAAACGCTTCGGCTATGGGCTGAAAGCTCGTAGCCATGCACGATGCACGACACGATTCATCATCTCATGATGTGGGCTTTCAGCCTTATGCGGACAGGAATGTCCGCGCTCCCGGAAGAGGCGATTGCCCTCTTTTACACCGTCACAACGTGCTCTAAATCAAAATAATACCTAGCAAAACTTCACATCTATTCATATGCGCGGAATCACGGTGTCCATGACAGCGAAATACTGGCAAACGCTTCCGAAGAGGACAAAGGCGTGCCAGATGGCATGGTGGTAAGGGATGCGTCTGCATGTATAAAACACTACGCCGCCCGTGTAGCACAGTCCGCCTGCGACCAGAAGCCAGATACCCGGCAAGGTCATGGCGGCGAATAGTGGCTTTATCGCGATGATGATCAGCCAGCCCATACCGATATAAATCCCTGTGGACAGGGCGCGGAAACGCCCTGTGAACCAAAACTTCAAAACGATGCCGACGAGCGCCAGCCCCCAAATGACGCCGAATATGCTCCACCCCAGTGGACCACGCAAGGGACCAAGCATGAAGGGGGTGTAAGTGCCGGCGATGAGGAAAAAAATCGCGGCATGGTCGAATTTGCGCAAAACCTGTTTGAGAGAGGGCATCCTGAAGCTGTGATAAAGCGTGGACGTCGAATAAAGCACAACTAGGGAGGCACCGTAAATGGCGGTGCTCACCACAGACCATACATCACCGTGTATGGCGGCGAACGTCACCAGCACGGACAACCCTGCTATGCTGAGTGCTATGCCTATGCCGTGCGAAACACTGTTGGCGATTTCCTCTCCGGGCGAATATTGGGCTACATCTGCTGTCTCTGTAATATTCATATCCTGAAGTGTGGCACAGATGCTCATGCGTGGAAAGAGTTATCCCCCGAGGTGTCTGTTTTTTGTCACCAGACAAACGAATCGCCGCGCTTGAGACTCTTGGTAAAGCCGACGAGCAGTTGGATGGCTTGTTCGACTACGGCGAGGTCCACAATCTCGCCGGGCGTGTGCATGTAGCGCAGGGGGATGGACAAGAGGCCGCAGGCGACGCCGGCGTTGGCCATTTGAATGGCGCGGGCGTCGGTGCCTGTCGGTCGCGGCTCGGCCTGTATCTGGTAAGGAATCTTCAAAGATTCGGCCACGCTCACAAGGCGGTTAAAGACGAGCGGGTTGATGTTAGGCCCGCGCGCGAGCACGGGGCCGCCGCTCAAAGAAAAGCGCCCGAACTTGCGGTTGTCGGCATCGGGATGATCCGTCGCATGGGTCACATCCACGGCGATTGCAACATCGGGATTTACCCCTTGCGCGGCGACTTGAGCGCCGCGCGTGCCGATCTCTTCTTGTGTGGTCGCCACGGACACTACCCGTGCCTCAAGCGCCGTCTCGCGGGCGAGCCGCAAAAGCGATTCCATCACTACGTAGCATCCGGCTTTGTCGTCAAAGGCGCGTGCCACGGCGATGCTGCCGCGCAGCAACTCGAAGCTGACATCATACACGGCGGGGTCGCCAATGCGGACGACCTTCTCGGCCTCTTCGCGGTTGGACGCGCCGATGTCCAGCCACATGTCGTGCCGCTGGGGCACTTTGTTGCGGTCTTCGGGTGTCATGAGGTGGACGGCCCGCTTGCCGGTGACGGCGAGCACGGGGCCGTTTTTCGTCAGGATGTGAACGCGCCGTCCGGAGGGGATGACGAGGTCATGACCGCCGAGGAAGTCAAAGTAGAGGAACCCTTTGTCGTCTATGTATGAGATGAGGAGGGCGATTTCGTCAATGTGTCCGGCGAACATGACCGTTGGGCGGTCGCCTTCCGGGTTGACGACTGCGATGCGGTTGCCGAGGGCATCCTTGCGGTAAGTATGCGCCGTCGAAGCGACGAACTTGTCCACCACGGCTTGTGAGGCGAACTCGTGCCCGGTGGGCGATTTGGCATTGAGCAATTCGACTAGGAATTGCGGCGCGTTAAAAGCGCTGGAAGTGCTGGTTGATTGAGGCATGAAGCAAGTAAATTAAAAACGCGGGAGAGGAAAGCGACGGATCGCGCCGCTGCAAGCAATAACCCGCAGGGCGCGAAAATCGGGAACCACAAACTTTGGCCGCCGCGTTGTGCGCAAGAGGCCAATCCCGCTCATATCCGGTGGGCAGCAGTTCTCCTGATGCCCGATGTGGCTCAACGCAGTTCTTCTCCGGTCTCCGTGTTGAGGACTTTGAAGTTCTCGACGTGGTAGGCCGGGTCTGCCCGGAAAGCCAGACGGACGTTGTATGCCTTTTCCATGCCTTCGAGGTAGGCGCGGTCTTCGTTGCGCAGGCGCTCCAGATTGATGGGATGCAAGAGGACGCGCAGGGCGATTTCCCGGTTGGCGTTTTCCTTTTGCGTGCGCATCCGCCTCACGAGGCTCGTCAGTCTGCGCTGGATCTCCACGCTCATGGTGCGCGGATTCTTCACGATGCCCCGCCCGTGGCAATATGGGCAGGTCGTGTAAATGCCGGTGGTGTTGGACTCGGTGTGGCGCTGGCGCGTCATTTGCAGGATGCCAAGCTGGGAGATGGGCAATACTTGGCTTTTGGCGCGGTCGGTCTCCATTTCATCCCGGAGCACTTGATAGACTTGCTTGCGGTCCTTCGGGTTTTTCATGTCTATCGTGTCTATGATAATCAGGCCGCCGAGATTGCGCAGGCGTATCTGGCGCGCTGCTTCGCGCACGGCTTCGAGGTTGGCTTGCAGGATGTAGTCTTTGCCGTCCTTGTTGGCACCTTTGTGTCCGCCTGTGTTTACGTCTATGGCGGTGAGCGCTTCGGTCTCGTCTATGACGATTTCCCCGCCGCTGGGCAAGGGGACGCGCCGTTGGAAGGTCTGCTCAATCTGGCGCTCGATATTGAAGCGTTCGAATATCGGGATGTTTACATTGTAGAGCGCCACTTTGTTTTTGGAGCGCGGGGAGATTTCGGATACGGCTTGCAGGATGGCTTCGTAGTCCTCCTGCGAGTCCACGAGGATGCGGTCAATGTCTTCGGTGAGGAAGTCGCGCACGGTACGTTCGACGAGGCCGGGTTCCTCGTAGAGCAAGACGGGCTTGGAGGAATTATTTATGGTGTGGCAAATGCGTTCCCACTTTTTCAGGAGCATGTGCAGGTCGCGCATGAAATAGCTGAGGCGTTTGCCTTCGCCAGCCGTGCGGATGATAACCCCCATGCCTTCGGGAATGGTGATCTTTTGCAGGATTTTTTTGAGGCGCACGCGTTCGGCGGGATCTTCGATTTTGCGCGAGATGCCGCATTGTCCGCTGAATGGCATGAGGACGATGAAGCGCCCGGGCAGAGCGATGTTTGTCGTGGTGCGGGGGCCTTTGGTGCCGATCTGGTCTTTGGTGATCTGGATGACGATCTCGGAGCCTGTCGGGAAGAGCTGCGGGATGTCTTTGGCGGTATAGCGGGCACGCTTCTTCTTTTGCTCTTCGCTCTCGTTGTCGCGGATGAACTCGACGGAGGAATCATTGGCGGCGGGGAGCATGTCCCAATAGTGCAGGAAGGCGTTTTTGGGCTGGCCGATGTCCACGAAGGCGGCTTTGAGGCCGTTTTCGAGGTTTTGGATGCGTCCTTTGAAGACGGCACCGACGAGGCGGCTTTCCCCTTTGTGCTCGACGTCGTATTTTTCAAGAACGCCGTTGGTGAGCAGGGCGACGCGCTTTTCAAGCGCCTCGGTGTTAATGATGAGTTCGCGGTAGATGTCGCGCTTTGGTGAGAAGTGTTTCATGATACGTTGCAGGAGCGGGCGGGTCTTGGCCCGCTGTTGCGCCTCGGTGTTAAGCCCGACGGCGTCAATCGGCTCGCCCCGGTATTCGTGAGGGGGAGAGCGGAGATCGTCGTGCTCGTCGGTTTGTGTCTGGTCGAAGTTTTCGATGTCTGGCATTGTGATTATGGCGGGTTGTTTTTGTTGTCAGGTTGCACGGGGGAGCCTCCACCCAGTCGCCATAATGCCAGAATCGGTGGTAGTGCCGGATACAATCAAGGGGCGACTGTCCCGGTGAACACTTTGGACCAAACCGAAAAGCAAGAAGCAACTGAGAATGAAGGACCCTCCGTAGCTTAAGAACGGAAGGGATACGCCCGTCACCGGCATAATGCCAATGTTCATGCCGATATTGATAACAACATGTTCGGCAATGAACACCGCAGCGCCTATCACGAGACAGACGCCGAAACGCTCCCGTGCCCGGGCTGCGATACGCAGTGCCAGGCTGGTGAGCAGTCCGAAGAGGCCGATGATGACGAATCCTCCGATAAAACCACTTTCCTCTGCGATGCAGGAGAAAAGAAAATCATTGTGCGCAGCAGTAACCGGGAGCCAGCCCAGACGCGCTTGTGCGCCTTGTTGGAAGCCCTGCCCTGTGAGGCCGCCCATGGCCACGGCCATGAGTGCCTGCCGGAGTTGCCAGCTTTTGCCGATGCGCCGCGGGTCTATCAATTGCTGCGCGAAGAGCGTCATAATGCGTTCGCGGTGATAGTTGCGGATGGGGAGCAGGCCCCGGTAAGTCTGGCGAATGCCCTCGGCGGGGTCGGCGTAGCCGGGGTGTTCCTGCTGGAAGGTGCGCAATGCCCGCCCATACTGCACCATGTCCGCGGTGAGCACAGCGACTACCGGGAGCATCAACACCCCGATAAATGCAAAAAAGCGCAACGGGACATTGGCAATGAACAACAGGACAAAAGCCATCGGGATATAAGTGAGCGCGGACCCTAGGTCGGGCTGCACATAAATCAACCCAAATGGCAATGCGGCAATCCAGCCTGTTCTCACGAGCAATGGGAGGAATGGGATAATGGGTGAACACAACTCACGCCAGAGTCTCAAGCGGAAGAAGAAGCGCAGGAATCCGGCGCACTTTCTCTCCGGCCAGACCAGTTGCTCCATGGCGACCCCCCGCCCGGCGGCAAATGCGAGGAGGATGAGTGTGCTGATTTTTGCAAATTCGGCGGGCTGGATGCTAAAAAACGGAAGGGTCAACCAGCGGCGCGCGCCGAAACGCGAGACGATGAACGAGCCGAGGTCGTGGTTGAGCAAGGCGCAGAGGGCCACGGGCAGGAGTAGCAGGATGCCGAATGCGTAGATCCACCAGGCGAACCGCGCATACACCTTTGGCTCCGTCAAGGCCACCAACCAGTAGGCTACCCAACCGGCACCGATGTAGAACATCTGTTTTTTGGGAAATTCCTGGTCAAAAAAATCGGGCACGCGGGCGCTGTTTGTGGAAAAAATCGCCAGTATGCTCCAGACAGTCAGCACGAAGATAATACCCGGGATCACCCAATCCGTGCGCCGTGAAAACGACTCCATGTTCCCTTCCCAATTGAGAAAGGACACTGGCTTTGGCTTGGGATCCATTAGTGACACAGGCGTGACACAATGACAAATGCGGCTCTCAGAGGAAGAAAAAAGAGACGATACACGACCCGCCAATTGGAATTGGGTTGAAATGGAGGCGTCCGGGAACATCTCTACGTGGCGTGTCCAACATCCCCCTCGAAACAATCGTCCAATACTGCGACAAGCGCACGCGGCGCAGTGCGGTGAAGGATTTTCCCGGCGCGGTCAACGGCCTCCAGTTTGCCAATTCCGGATCGGTGAAAAAAATTGGCGCCGCCGTTGACGCCGGCTTGGTGCCGTTTCAAGAAGCCGCCCGACTCGGCATTGATTTTCTCATCGTCCACCACGGGCTTTTCTGGCACCCGCAACAACCCGTCACGGGAGCCATCTACGATAAATATCAGGTGCTTTTTAAAAACGATATCGCCGTCTATTCGAGCCATCTGCCGCTTGATGCGCATCAGGAGATAGGCAACAATGCACTGCTCGCCGCAGAACTGGGCTTACCCGTGGAACGCTGGTTCCTGCCCTACGAGGGCGTGCCAATGGCGGCATTGTGCACGGGCGGCATTTCCCGTAGCGAGCTGGGGGCACGGCTGAAAGCCCTTTTCCCGGATACTTATACGGGCATTGAGTTCGGCAGCGCACATCCCGAACGGATCGCTATCCTCTCCGGCAGCGGACGCTCGGTGCTGGATGAGCTGGCGGATGCAGGGTGTGATACGCTCATCACGGGAGAATTGCGGCAGGAGCACTTTAACGCTGCCCAGGAAAATCGCTGGAATTTGTATCCGTGCGGCCACTACGCCACGGAAACGTTCGGCGTCGCCGCGCTGGCCAAAGAGGTCGCCACCCGGTTTTCATTGCCGTATCAGTTCATCGCCACAGGGTGTCCGTTGTGATTTTGCCCGCAGACACATTGCTTCCACTCCAACACACCAAGTCTATGGAAAACGCACAATCTGTCCCTGTCGCCCTCATTGACTACGGCATGGGCAATCTCCGCAGCGTGGCCCGAGCACTCGAAAAATCCGGTGCACAAGTCCACCTCGTAGCCCACCCGCGGGAAGTGGACTCCTCGGCCCGGGCACTGGTATTTCCGGGGCAAGGAGCAATCGTGGATTGCATGGAGTGCCTGCACCGCACGGAATTTGACGTGCTCATCCGCGAATGGATCAGCGCCGATCGCCCGTTTTTCGGGATTTGTCTGGGTTTGCAGGCTCTATTCGAACACTCCGAAGAGGGCAATTGCGCGGGACTGGGGATTTTCCCCGGGCGCGTAAAGCGGTTTCCCGATGCCATAGAGAGCGCACTCCCGGGTTTAAAAGAGAACGCCAAGTTGAAGATACCTCACATGGGATGGAATACCGTCGCGTTCCGCCCGGACTCGCCCCTGCTCGACGGCATCCGGCCCGACGGTGACGCTTTTTACTTCGTCCACAGCTACCATGCCGCAGAGGTGCCCTCCGATCTGGTTTGGGCCGAGACGGAATACGGCGTGCGGTTTGCGAGCGCCATTCACCGCGGGCGTTGTTTTGCCACACAATTTCACCCCGAAAAAAGTCAGTCCAAAGGATTGCAACTTTACCAAAACTTCTTGAAGTCCGCCTTCGCCCGCTGACGGAGTGGTATTTTCGTATCACTCCGAGCGTGTTCCACTCCATCCAGAACATCCAATACACACACTCACCATGCCAGACACGAAGACCGCCTCACTCCAATTTTTAGGTAAGCAATACAACCTCCCGGTGCGTATCGGCACGGAGGGTGAAGCCGCGTTTGACATCACACGCCTGAGGGAACAATCCGGCGTCATCACGTTTGACGAAGGCTACGGCAACACCGGTTCCTGCGAGAGCACCGTCACCTACATTGATGGAGAAAAGGGCATCCTGCGCTACCGCGGTTACCCCATCGAGCAACTGGCCGAACACTCGCACTTCGTCGAGACCGCCTATCTAGTAATTTACGGTAAGCTGCCCTCCCCCGTAGAACGCGCCAAATTTTCCGACCTGCTCACCGAACATGCCGCCATCCACGAGCGCATGGTCTATCTCTTCGAAAGCTACCCGCGAGACGCCCACCCCATGGCCCTGCTCGGAGCCATGGTCAATGCCCTCGCCTGCTACTACCCGCATCTGGCGACAAACACGCACTTCGGCGACAAGGACAACTTCGATGAAGCCGCCGCGACACTTATTTCCAAGGTGCGCACGATCACTGCCATGGCTTACCGCATGAGCCGCGGTCTGCCCGTCATCTACCCGCGCCGCACGCTGAAATACTGTGAAAACTTCCTCCACATGATGTTTTCCGACCCTTACGACCACTACGAATGCCCCCCGGTCGTATCCCGCGCCATGAACCTCATCCTGCTCCTGCACGCCGACCACGAGCAAAATTGCAGCACCGCCACCGTGCGCATGGTCGCCTCCTCAGGGGCCAATCTCTTCGCCTCGGCAGCTTCCGGCGTGTGCGCCCTCTGGGGCCCCTTCCACGGCGGCGCAAATCAAGCCGTCATCGAGATGTTGCAAGCCATCCATGCCGACGGTGACGACGGCACACGCTTCATCGCAGAAGCCAAGCTCGGCAAAAACCGACTCATGGGATTTGGCCACCGCATTTACAAAAACTACGACCCGCGAGCCAAAATCATCGGTAAAGCCTGCGAAGAACTCCTCCAGACGCTCGGCATCAAAGACCCCCTGCTCGACATCGCCCGCCGCCTGGAATACGTCGCTCTTAACGACAGCTATTTCGTGGACCGCAAATTGTATCCCAACGTAGATTTCTACAGCGGCATCATGATGCGTGCCATGAACATCCCGGTGAACATGTTCACCGTCCTGTTTGCCATCGGGCGCATGCCCGGCTGGGTGGCGCACTGGCGCGAAGTAGCGATGTCAGGGCGCCCGCGCATCTACCGCCCGCGCCAGATATACACCGGCAGCGTAAAACGCGACTACGTCCCCATCGAACAACGTTGAATTTCATGATTGATTCATCAGAAACGCGCCGTTTACTGCCGCCCCGCTCGCTGCTTCAGCAAAGCGAATAACCAAAAACACAAACTCTTTCCAAACTCGTCATATGAGCGATATCAACGAAATCACCAAGCTGCTCGGCACGGATGCCGACAATCTGCTTAACTTCAAAAATCCGAAGATCTCCAAAGACCTTCTTCACCTGCCACACAAGGACTGGGTAGTTCGCGCCTTCGGCGATTCCGACCGCAATCCGCGCGTGCTCGTGAATCTCCAGCGCCTCTACGGCACAGGACGCCTCAAAAACTCCGGTTACCTCTCCATCCTCCCGGTGGACCAGGGCATCGAGCATTCCGGCGGCGCGTCCTTCGCTAGAAATCAGGTGTTTTTCGATTCCGAAAACATCATCAAACTCGCCATTGAAGGCGGCTGTAACGCGGTGTGTTCCACCTTCGGAGTCCTCGGCAGCGTGGCCCGCAAGTATGCGCACAAGATTCCCTTCATGGTGAAAATCAACCATAACCAGCTTCTCTCCTATCCGAGCGTCTTTGACGAAGTTCTCTTCGGCACCGTGAAACAAGCCTATGACATGGGTGCCGCCGCCATTGGTGCGACCATCTATTTCGGCTCCCCGGAATCCAACCGTCAGATTCAGGAAGTTTCGAAAGCTTTCGCGCTCGCTCACGAATACGGTCTCGCCACCGTTCTGTGGTGCTACCTGCGCAACCCGGCTTTCAATGACAAAGAAGGCAAAAAAGACTACCACGTCTCTGCCGACCTTACCGGTCAGGCCAATCACCTCGGCGTCACCATTCAGGCGGACATCATCAAGCAGAAGCTCCCCGAAAACAACGGCGGCTATCTCTATGTGCAGTCGAAGGACAAGAGCTTTGGCAAAACGGACAAACGCGTTTACAGCGAATTGACCAGCGATCATCCGATTGACCTCGCCCGTTATCAGGTGGCGAATTGCTATCTCGGACGTTTTGGTCTCATCAATTCCGGCGGTGCCTCTGGCGACAACGACTTTGCGGAAGCCGTCAAGACAGCCGTCGTCAACAAGCGCGCTGGTGGCCAAGGCCTCATCTCCGGACGCAAGGCATTCCAACGCCTGCCCGCCGATGGCGATATCAACAAAGCCATTGACGAAGGTGCCAAGCTCCTGAACACCATTCAGGACGTGTATCTTAACAAGGACATCACCATCGCCTAATGGCGTGGTGCTCCCAATCCCATAAAAACGGAGGCGGCAACGTCTCCGTTTTTTGTTCAATTTTTGTTTTACAACTTTTTTAAGAATTTTGCGTTCCCGTGTTGTCAACAATGACGCAACATGCCAGAACAGGCGCATCTATATGAGTAAAACCGTCGAAAATTCCTTTGATATCGCCTTGCGCGAACTCGAAGAAATCGTCGCCTCCCTGGAACAGGGCGAAACGCCGCTGGAAGAGTTGATGCAAAAATACGAGCATGGGGTGAAACTCCATGCCCATTGTCAAAAAGTATTACGCGACGCAGAATTGCGCATCGAACAATTGCGCTCAGCAGCAAACGGCGCGGAGTTTGTCCCGTTGTCCGGTGATGCCGCAGACGTTAATACTTAAATAATAAGGTCTTTTCGCAGTCTTTTCTCGCACCAATACCCCTCTTTTGAAATACATGGCGATTCTTGAAACCATAAAAAATCCGTCCGACGTCAAAAAACTTGCTCAGGCGCAGCTTCCAGAACTGGCTGCGGAAATCCGTGAGCGCATAATCAAGGTCACTTCCGAGAATGGCGGGCACATCGGCCCCAATCTCGGCGTAGTCGAACTGACCATCGCGCTGCACCGCATATTCAACACGCCGGCAGACAGCTTTGTCTTTGACGTCTCCCATCAGGGCTATGTCCACAAACTACTCACCGGGCGCAACGGCCCGGAGTTCGATAAATTGCGCCAAAACGGAGGCGTGTCAGGCTTCCTCAATCGGGCCGAAAGCCCACACGACGCCTTCGGCGCCGGGCACGCCGGCACCGCCCTCTCCGCCGCCTTGGGCATGGCCACCGCACGCGACCTGCGAGGCTCCGACGAACACGTCATCGCTGTAATCGGCGATGCCGCATTGACGTGTGGCGTCACTCTCGAAGCGCTCAATAACATCGCCTCTTCGACCCAGCGCCTCATCGTCATCTTAAATGACAACGAATGGTCCATAGACAAAAATGTCGGAGCCATTTCCGATTACCTCAACCAGCTCATCACGACCCCCATTTACAACAAAGCCCATCGCGACGTTGAGCAATTCCTGCGCAGTGTGCCGGGCGGAGAAAAACTGATTGCTCTGGGCAGCCGCGTAAAACGCGACACCAAAGATTTTATAACACAACAGGCCTCGCTCTTTGAGAAATTCAAACTGCGTTACATCGGCCCGATAGATGGACACAATATTGAGCAGCTCACGCACTACCTCGAATTTTGTAAACGCTCCAGTGATCCCATTCTCCTTCATGTGCGCACGATCAAAGGCAAAGGATGCGATGTAGCACTGGGAAATCCGGAAAAATTTCATGGCTGTGCTCCATTCCAAATCAGCACCGGCCATCCGAAGACCAAAGCGCGCGCCGACTCCGCACCCAATTGGCAGGACGTATTCGGGCGGACATTGGTGAAATGCGCCAAAAACGACCCGCGCGTTCTCGGCATCACCGCAGCCATGGCCGCAGGCACCTCGCTCAACATGATGAAGCGCGAACTCCCGCGCCAGTATTTCGATGTAGGCATTGCAGAAGAGCACGCCGTAGTGTTTGCCGCCGGGCTTGCCGCCAAAGGCTACAAACCCGTCTGCGCAATATATTCCACCTTCCTCCAGCGCGCCTACGACATGATACTTCACGACGTATGCCTGCAAAACCTCGACGTCACCTTCTGCATGGACCGGGCCGGACTCTCGCCCAACGACGGAGCCACGCACCACGGACTGTTTGATATCGCATTTTTGCGCAACATACCGGGAGCCATCATCATGCAGCCCAAAGATGAAGATGAACTGGCAGACATGGTGCACACCGCCGTAGCGCATAAAGGGCCAGCCTTCGTGCGTTACCCGCGAGGTGCTGCCGTGGGTGTCGCAATAAAAGACACGCCGGCGACACTTCCCCTTGGCAAAGCCGAAATCCTTAAACCGGGACGCGAGATCGAATTATGGGCACTGGGCCACATGGTTAGCGACGCCAAAGAATTGGCTACCCGTCTGGAAAAAGAATTTCCCGGTATCAGCGTCGGCATTGTGAATGCACGTTTTGCCAAGCCACTGGACACTGCACTGCTCGAGCAACACGCAGCACAGGCGAAGTTGATTGT
>JAITXH010000086.1 GCA_031284845.1 Puniceicoccales bacterium
GATGCTCTCGATATCAAGGCCGGTAATGAAGCGGGCGAGTTGGGCGGCGTGGATGCCGATGTCGCCCATCGAAAGCGATTTCCCGTATTTGGGATCGAAGCGCCAGCCGGCGAGGTGCAGCGGGGCGTCGCCACGGGGGAGAATCCAGTCTTGCGGATACTCGGCGATGACTTTGTAGATTTGGCCGATCTTGCCGGCGCGGACGATGGCGCGGGCGTGGCGGACAAGGGGATAGCCGGTGTAGCCGTGCATGATGGCGAAAGCGCGCCCGGTCTTTTTCACGGCGTCGCGCAGCTTGTGGGCGTCTTCGAGTGCGACGCTGACGGGCTTTTCGCAGAAGACGCTGAAACCAGCTTCGAGGAAGGCGATGGAGATGGGGACGTGGGTGTCGTCAGGTGTGACGACGGAGACGAAGTCTATGCGCTCGCCTTCGGGGAGTTTGGCTTCCTTGGCGACCATCTCCTCGTAATTGAGGTAGGTGCGTTTTTCATCAAGGAAGAGGTCCTTGCCTGATTGGACTGCGATTTTCGGGTCTATGGAGAGCGCTCCGGCGACGAGCTTGATCTTGCCGTCGAGCTGGGCTGCGATGCGGTGGACTTTGCCGATGAAGGCGTCGCTGCCGCCGCCGACGATACCCATGTTGAGAGGACGATTGAGAGACATGTTGTTTCTATGGATGAGTTGGAGTGTTAAGAAAAACGGAGAACGCGGGAACGCCCCCATTGCGTGGGGGTAATAGACAACAGGGAGGCGGCTTGGTGCCAAGCCTCAATAGAAAAAAAAGCAGGGTGGCACGGCGGTTTCACGGGAATTCCAGCCGGAGTTGCCCCTTCCTTCCCGTGTCCCGTGGAAGATCTGGACTATCCAACGGCGTCAACCGGATGAGGGCGCCACCCGCGCCGCGCATTTCCAACGGCACGCTGTCTGCGGCGGTCAGAATGGATTCCACTGAATTCCACGCGTGCGGCTCCTTCATATCGTCATAGAGGAGGATGGCTGCGTAGTTTATTCCGGGAGTGAGGAAGCCGAGCTTCAATGTGCCTTTGCGCGACTGAGCGCCGTTGAGGATGCCTGCATACCATGTTTTACCTTTGCGCCGGGCGAAGATGGCGAATGCGCCCGGCTCTGCCCCGGGCAGCACTATCGTCTCGTCCCAGACAGCAGGGATGCTTTTGAGGATTTCGCGCTGTGGAGAGCCTGCCGGCGCGGCGGCGCGGATGGCCTCCGGGGTGGTTTCGAGATAACGGAGCGGCGAAGTGAAGACAATGGCTCTGGCGAGCTGGTGTGCCCACGAAAACCCTGTGCTACGAACGCCTTCTGGCAAAAGAATGGAGGAAAATCCGGACGGGCCTGCAACAAAAAGCGAGAAAGGCAGTGTGCAGTCATGGACAGCAGCAGTGCGCCGGGTCGAGCCGGGGGGGCTTCCTCCAGTCAACACATGGGGCCATGCCCTGCCCTCTCCGCCGGAGATGCCGGTGCCGTGGAAGATGAGCATGAGGCGTAGCGCAGCAGCAGAGTGCCGCGCTGCATCGCAGAACAGGAGTGCCTCCTGTGTGCCGCCATCATCGAGGGAAAGGCGCACTCCGGCAGCACCTACGGCTTTCACACGAGTGAGAAATGCGTGAAGCTGCGCCCAGCCGCCGGAGTAATTGTTGATTTCACTAGCGCGTTTCTCCACCCACACGCCCACATTTTTCTTTGTGGCAGCCTTGACGATTCCGCTCAACAGCGCCCAGTTGTCCTCGCCGCCACGCCGCCACTGCTCCCAGCCCATGCCGATGAAATGGTGCTCGTAACCTAACTCTCCGGCCAGATTGACCAACGCAATTTGCCCCTCAAAGCCACTCGTGCCGCCTGCCTCACGAGACAGCGTGGCCCGCCCCGGACGCACCCAAGCCGTAGCTGCACCGGACGGGAAAAACACGGGATCGGGCGGCGGCACCAGCGAGTCGGCAATGTCACTGTTGACGAGTGCGCCCAAATTGCGGGTGCCCAGAATGACGCGCCAAGGGCTGTGTGCTGCGCCTACGGGGAAAGCAAATGCGCCTCCGGCGTAAGCAGCACGCGCAGCAACGCCGGCATTGAAATCGAATTGAAGCTGTGCCCAGCCAAGCCCGAAGCATCCTGCCTCCTGGATGAGCAGAAAATACCCGGAAGCCAACCTAGCTGTGAGCGGGCCACCCTCCAGTGCCTGAAGCCGCGCTCCGGGCGGAATCCCGAAGCCGGTGGATTCCCCGTCCACGCGTGCGCCGGCATCCGGTGCGTGGAAGAATTCATAACGAAAAGCCACTCCGTCGTTGAAAACGCGGAAACGCAAACTCAGCCGGGCACCTGCGTCCACGCGGTATTCGATGAATGCCACCTTGCCCTCGGCGTGTTTCCCCGAAACGGGAAAACGGACCTCCTGCGGGCCACTGTCTCCGCGCACTGCAAACGGGGCGGCATTGGCCCCTGTGTCGTTTCCATTGATGACGACGCCCAGCGGTGCCCACTCCAGAAGCGGTATGCCTTGATGAGTGAGCGCGTAACCGGCGGCATTGTTTTTCACAGAAAGGATGACGCAAAACGATGCGTCTGGCCCCGGCAGACGGACTTCCGGCGCTCCGCTCGCACCGCCGTGTGTCTGTGTGCCTGCGAACAGAAAGAACGCAGAAAAAAATATGCGGATGAAACGCGGAAACATGTCTTCTGCGATAGCAGGAAACGGCAAGAGGCAGCCATTCCAAAATCAAATTAAAAATCACAGCTTCAGAATTATCACCACCTGCAACCCAATAGCCACTAGCCAATAACCAGCAACAAACAGCACACATCGAAAATTTGGTCGGCTAACTTTCCTGTTTCTGCTTTTTCCCGCGCCAATGTTCTCAAGCCGTTTCACATGGAATCTCGACACCAATGCGCTGACACAGGCGGTGGCCGGGCGGCGCACAGCAGGTTTGCCCGTGCTTGATTTGACGGAATCCAATCCTGCCCGGGCCGGTTTCGCATGGCCGCCGGAGGTGCTGGCAGCGGCACTCTCCAGTGCGGACAACACCGCCTATGCACCCGACCCAAGAGGACTTCCTGCGACGCGGCAAGCCGTGTCAGGCTATTATCGCGAGCGCGGCGCGGCTGTCTCTCCAGAGCAAATCCACCTCTCCGCCAGCACGAGCGAGAGCTACGGCTGGGTGCTAAAGTTGCTCACCAACCCGGGCGACGCCGTGCTGACACCCGCACCTTCCTATCCGCTCCTCCAATTCCTCGCCGCCATGGAATGCGTGAGAGCAGTACCCTACCCTCTCCGCTACGATAATGGGCACTGGCGCGTGGACGCCGCCGCGCTGGAAGCGGCACTCACCCCGCGCACGCGGGCAATCTTTTGCGTCTCGCCAAATAACCCCACCGGCTCCGTGTTGGACGAACGGGATAGAGCGGTGTTGCGCGACACGGCCCGCCGACACGGTCTCGTGCTTGTCGTGGATGAAGTGTTTCTGGACTTCCCGGCGCAGGGCGAGGTGGCACGCACTTGGGCAGATGAAGCGGAGACGCCGCTGTTTGTCCTAAGCGGCCTGTCCAAAGTGGCATTGCTACCCCAATTAAAACTTGGCTGGCTGGTGACGACCGGGCCGGAAGCATGGCGCACTGAAGCCATCGCCCGGCTGGATTTCATCGCGGATACTTACCTGCCTGTGAACACTCCCGCCCAACATGCCGCAGGGGAAGTGCTAGCGCGGGCAGGCACGCTGCGCGAAGCACTGCGCCGACGCACCAACGCCAATGAGCAAACCTTGCGCGAATGGTGTTCCCGGAGCGCCCATGGCGTAAGCCTACTGGCGCGGGACGCAGGCTGGTCGGCAGTCCTGGAATTGCCGCGCGGCATCCTGGAAGAGGCAGCGGTGCTGGATCTGGCGCGGCACGCTGGCGTGCTCGTGCATCCGGGATATTTTTACGACATGCCGGATGATGGGCCTCCGCATTGGGTGATAAGTTTGATTGTCCCTGAACCGGTTTTGGCGGCAGCGCTGCCTCTGTTGGAAGCAGCACTGCGGCGGCATTGATGTGTTTTCTGCGGGACGCGCAGAGGATAATTTCCAAATTTGCACCGAGCAGAATTGCTCAAAATTAAACACTCCTCCGGCTTTGCCTTACCTGTTCGCATGTTTCATGCAGAATTCGCTCGGATTTGAGCAAGCCGGAGAAAAACTGACCTTCGATATCACCAAAATACTCCAGTCAGGTGCCCCTGCTCTGGCGATTTGCCGCCAGTAAAGGAGACCAAGGAACTGAGGCTATTCTGCATGCACATGCCCCTGCACATCGCGACAATTGCGGGGCTGAAGCCCTTGCCCACGGAGATCTCCACCCGTGCCCGTCTTCTTGGCACACCACTTGCAATGACCGCAAGGGCCATGAGCTTCAAACTCCTAAAAACCACATTCACAGCAATACTCCTCGGACTGGCTTGTTCGGCGGCGGCTCCTATGTCCGCCCAAGACGCCACCGGAGGTCAATCCGTCCCTGCGGCACTGGAAACCACAAAACCCGCCGCCAAGGAAAACCAAACGCCCGCCACCGTCGCGCCAGCGGAAAAAACCGGGGAAGCGGCAAAACCTATTCCCATTGATTCCGGCAACACAGCGTGGATGCTCACCAGCACCGCGCTTGTGCTCTTTATGACGCTGCCCGGACTCGCCCTCTTCTACGGCGGCCTCGTCCGCAAGAAAAACGTCCTCTCCGTCCTCGCCCAATGTCTCGGCATCGCCGGGCTGGCGACGATATTGTGGTGGGCGGTCGGGTTCAGCCTTTCGTTTGGAACGGGAGGCCAATTCATTGGCGACACGAGTATCTTTTTCCTGAAAGGGATAAGCGGCAAAGCCGGGTTCGCCTCAGGCACGTTGCCGGGTGTCCCCCAAAGCGTATGGGTCGTCTTCCAACTTACATTCGCCATCATCACACCGGCACTGATCATCGGAGCCATTGCCGAGCGCATGAAGTTCACCGCTGTCATCCTCTTCGTCGCGCTCTGGAGTGTGATTGTTTACTACCCGATGGCACACATGGTCTGGGGCGGCGGCTTCATGAGCGGTGCAGACGGCACCATCCATGCCATTGACTTCGCGGGCGGCGCAGTCGTCCACATGTCCTCCGGATATTCGGCCCTCATCCTCGCCCTTATCCTCGGCCCGCGCCTCGGTTTCCGGAAAGAAAAAATGTCCCCGCACAGCATGGTGCTTTGCATGGTCGGCACCGCGATTCTGTGGATAGGCTGGTATGGCTTTAATGCAGGCAGCGCCGGTGCCGCTGACGGCCTCGCCGGGAATGCCTTCCTGACCACGACCTTCGCCGCCGCCATCGGCGGGTTCACCTGGGCCCTTCTGGAATTCATCACCAAGAAGCAACCGTCCGTCCTGGGCTTCTGCTCGGGCATCGTCGCCGGTCTTGTGGTCATCACCCCGGCAGCGGGTTTCGTGGATGCCACGGGCGCAGTCATCTGCGGTGTTGCGGCAGGCGTGATTCCGTTCTTTGCCTGTATGAAACTGAAAGCCTGGCTCGGTTATGACGACGCCCTCGACACCTTCGGCGTCCACGCTGTGGGTGGCACAGTGGGCACCGTTTTGACGGGCATTCTGGCCATCCCGGAAATCAACGATGTCGGAGCCAACGCTATCGCTGCCTCGACGGGATTGACTTGGGATTCGGATAAAGCGGTGTTTCTGAAAGCAGTCGGCGAAAAGCTGGAAGTGGTCGCAGCCCCGGGCAACGGTGCCCTCACGCTGGAGCAAATCAAAGCCACCCTGTTCACCGTCGTTTTGAGCGTGGTCGCTACGGCAATCATCGCCTTCATTATCAAGTTTACCATCGGGTTGAGGCCGAGCGCCGATGTCGAGTCTTCCGGTCTCGATATCAACGAGCACGGAGAAGAAGGTTATGGAGATTGAGATTGAGCAGCGGTGCCCTCTTAACGGGGCACCGGAATAAAAGAAGACCGGAACAGGGCGCGCATCTGTTCCGGTCTTTTTATTTTCAAACAATGCGGTGGCAATCGCAGAACAATTTCTCATGGAATAGGCAGGCTGACAACGAAGACATATGGAAAAACAAGGCAACTCCGCACCCGAAAGCCAACACGTTAACTACGCCGCGCCAACTGATTCTGCATCAGGGAAACAAGCACCACTCGGCATTTTTCCCGCAAAAAAACTGGAATTGGAGAGATTGAAACCCGTGGCGATGGGAGCACATAACTTTGTGTTTATACATCCGGATGACCCTTCGCTCGTTGTCAAAGTCATCAAGCCGGCGATGCGCTACGAAAACCAAAAGAAGCTGCCCTTGCGCCGACGCCTCTTCCGGCGATTCAAGCACCACAAAGACTTTCTGCGGACAGTGACCGAGCATATCGCTTCTTATGTAAAAGCCGGTCCGCGCCCGTCTTTTCTCCAGCGCTTTTATTGCCTCATTGAGACCGATTACGGCCTTGCCTCGGTGACAAAGGCGGAGCGCGACAAAGAAGGGAACTTCGCGCCCACGTTGCGAAGGCTTTTACGCGATGGTAAATTTGACGATAAGGCGCAGGCCGCTCTGGAGAATTTTTTTGAGGAGTTCTTAAAAAGCGATGTCATCATAAGCGATATCCACAATATAGATAATCTCGTCTATTCCTATGACGAAGAAAAAGATACGTCTCGCTTTATTGTTATAGACGGCTTGGGAGAGAGCACCTTGTTGCCGTTCTGTGCCTATTTCAAGATTTTCAACCGTCTTCAAAAACTGAGAAAAATTAAAAAGATGCGTAAAGCCATTGCGACCACGCTGGCGACAAAGCCGGATACTGAGCGGAGTTGACCTTGAAGCGTTCGTTGTTTCACTGGCCGCCTCATGAAAAAAATCATCCTCGCACCGCTCCCCGTCAAAGAAGGGGCCGCTTCCGGATTGTTTTCATTTTCCCCCGCCCGCCATGCTTTGTTCTCTGCGGATTAAAAATCTGGCTTTGATGGATTCCATCACCCTCGAGTTGGCTAGAGGGTTCACTGTCGTAACTGGCGAAACCGGCGCAGGAAAAAGCATTCTGCTGGGGGCGCTCAGCCTGCTTGCCGGAAACCGTGCCGGGAAGACTATCGTCCGCAAAGGTGCTGAGACTTGCGAAGTCGAGGGCATGCTCCATTTCGACAATGCCGCCTCCATAGACGCGGCGCTTGCCACATTGGAACTCCCCGAGTGTGAAGACGGGCAACTCATCCTGCGCCGCAGCATCTCACTCACCAAACCGGCGCGCATCCACATCAACGGCGCGGCCGCCACGCTGGCACAACTGGAAGCGCTGGGACAGTCCTGGATAGACTTCCACGGGCCGGGCGAACCGCAAAAACTCTTCCACGCACGCTACCAGCTTGAAATGCTCGACCTCTTCGCCGGGGCCGCACATCAAACCCGGCTGGCAGCCTACCAGCGGGAGTATGTGAAATGGCGGGCCGCGTTGCGCGAAATCGAATCCATCAACGCACAGGAAAAAATGTCGGAAGACGAAATCGCTTTTGTGCAGGCGCAGCTTGAGCGCATGAACGCGCTGGATCTGTCCGAAGCGGGCGTGGCTGCACTGGAGCGCGATTTTAAACGAATCTCGTCAGCGCGTGAATTGGACGGCTTGTTTTCAGAGATGGAAACGGCACTCGGCGGCGAGGGCGGCGTGGCGGAGAAAATGGCGCTTGTGCTGCGGCTCGCACGGGAAATCGCCTCGCTTGACGAAAACGCAGGCGAGCAGGAGAAGCGATTGCACACACTCGCCGTGGAATTATCCGACATCCAGTCCGACTTCGCCCGCTTGTCCACCGGCTCCGGCGACGACGATCCCGCAGCTCTGGAGACGGTCACTGCGCGCATGAACCAGTGGTTGGAGTTGCGCCGCAAATACGGCCCTGCCCCGGAGTCCGTGCGTGCCAAGCGCGACGCTCTGGCGCGGCGCCTGGCCGTGCAGGGAGATGTGGCAGGGGCGCTCGCGCGCGCAGAAGACGCCGCTGCAAAAATCGAGCGCGGGCTGCGGGAAGCCGCCCGCGAGCTGCGTAAAACACGCACCGCCGCCGCCGGGGATCTCGCCGCTGCCGCTGCCAAGATGCTCGGCAAGCTCGGTTTCAAAAAAGCCGGCCTTAGCATCCGCATCGTGGATACGGAGAAGCTGGACAACAACGGCGACAGCGCGTGTGAATTTCTCTTCCAGCCCAATGCCGGGCAGGACTTGCTGCCGCTGAATAAAATCGCATCAAGCGGCGAAACTGCGCGTGTGATGCTGGCGCTCAAGACCGTGCTCGTGGGCGTGGACAAGACGCCGGTGCTGGTGTTTGACGAAGTGGACGCGAATGTGGGCGGCGAAATCGGCGCACAAGTCGGGCGCGAGTTGGCCGCCCTTTCGGGCCGCCATCAGGTGTTTTGCGTGACGCACCTGCCGCAAGTGGCTGCGCAGGGGCGGCAGCACTACGAGGCAGTAAAAACGCAGACGGACGATGCCACGGCGGTAGCGATCCGCGCATTGCACTCCACTCCCTCGGGGCGACTGGAGGAGCTGGCGCGCATGTTGGGCGACCGCCGGAGCGCCTCCGCCCGCACCCATGCAGGAGAACTGCTGTCCGGCGCGGCGTGGCACAAAGAATAACCCTGCGCACACCCCGGAAGCTCTAAATCCCGGCTTCCGCCGGGATACTTACAAGCGGCGGGACGCCGCTTCCACTTGAGATGGCTTACTTTTTCACGCCAAGCGCGGCGAGCGCGGCATCGAGCTTCCCCGCTTCTCCGGGGTGTCCGTTGAAGTAGATTTTGCCATCGGCACCCACAAGCACATAGCGCGGAATGGAGTCCACGCCGAGCGCACGGCTGTAGATGCCGTCTTTCTCTACGAGCACGGGCAGAGTGAATTTGAAACGCTCTTGGATGACCTTGGCGTCAGCGGCATTTTGCACATTGAAAGCCAGCACGACGATGCCCTGCGGGTTGAGCGCTTCCGCTTTCTTCGGCAGATCGGGAAGAAGTTGGATGCACGGGCCACACCACGAGGCGTGGAAGTCGAGCAGCGCCCCTTTCTTATCCTTGAGCAATTCGCCCAGCGAGACGGGTTCGCCGCCCACGCGCTCAAACTTTACGTCGAGCGGCAAAACGAGGTTGGCGGTTTTTTTTGTCTCCCGCCATGAGGCGACTTTTCCCAGCGTGGAGGCGCGGGCGAGTGTGGTTTCCTGCCACAATGTCGCTTCAAAAGCTTTGCGAATGGCGGCTTCGTCACCGGCGGCAATCGCCTTGTCGAGCGCAGCGTCGTTATCCGTTTTGGCGTCCAATGCGTCACGGCGGATTTTGGCAATAAGCTCGCTTAATTTCGGCTCGAGCCAGAGCGCACGTCCCGCTTCGACGCGAAAGCCAGCCTCGTCGTTTTTGGCGAGCGCGGCCCGTCCGCGCAGCACATAGACGAGAGCGGCACCGACATTTTTATCCGGAAGGGTAAAGGCCGCAGCGGCGTCCCAGTTTTCCAGAGCTTTTTCCAGGCGTGCGGCGAGTGCGGAAAAGTCACTGCCGAATCCGTGGACGACACCACGGAAGGCTTCGGCCTCCAGCAGTTGTTGACCAGTGGCCCCTTGCCCGCGGGCCTTCTGCAAGATCGCGGCGAAATCTTTTTCATCTGCGACGGGCGCATCCGGGTAAAGTATCTCGCGGATAGAAGCGGCTTTTTCAGCGGCTTTTTCGACAGTGGGAGCCGCCTCATCAGCCCGAAGCGGCTGACAGGTCAAAGCTGCCAGAGAGAGGAATGCAAAAATGGTTTTTTTTAACATGAGAGTTGTACGATTTCCGCGGAGAGTAAGTTCCACTGCCGCAAAGGCAATCGTTGAAGTAACGGGCACCGGCCATTGGCCATTGCTTAATAATCCTAGATTAACTGTTAATGATTATTTTGTTATGAAATCTGATTCTATACCATGTATGTCCTCCCCACCCCGGAATCCCCGGCCTGCACCCCCGCCACCGATGCCTGATGCCTACCATTGCACAGCGAAAGGAAACCTGTCTTGATGGGTCTATATGCCAATTTTCAGATCATCGGGAACCGATGCTCCTCCCGTGTTCAATGAGCGGTTGCTGCTGTTTATTCTGGCAGCGGTCCAGTTCACGCATGTTTTGGATTTCATGATTATCCTGCCATTAGGGGAAGACCTGATGCGGCAATTTTCCATTACACCCGCACAGTTCGGGCAGATGACAGCAGTCTATAGCCTGTCGGCAGCGGTAGTCGGTTTTTGCGCCGGATTCTTTATGGATCGCATCCCCCGGCGCGGCACCTTGCTGGTGCTCTACGCAGGGTTTGGTATTTTCACACTGGCTTGCGCAATCGCGCCGACTTTCGGCTGGCTGGTGTTCGCACGTGCGATGACCGGCCTGTGCGGAGGCGTGGCCAGCTCAGTCGTGCAAGCTATGCTGGCCGATGTCATCCACCCGGCGCGGCGCGGGCGCGGCATGGCCATTGTGGCGGCTGCCTTTCCGGTGGCCCAAGTGCTGGGGATGCCGGCAGGGCTGTGGATCGGCTCGCACTTCGGGTGGCACGCCGCATTCGGATTTCTCGGCGCCGTCGCACTAATCGTGCTCGCCGTGGCTATCTACGCCCTGCCCCCCGTGCCGTCCGTTCGCACCAAGGAGACGCCGCTCCGGCAGATGCAGGCGATTTTGACGCATCCGATCCACATCCGCGGGTTCGTTCTTTCGGCTATGCTTTTGTTTGGCGGAGCGCTCGTGGCACCGTTTATGCCGATGGCGATGGTGAAAAACGGAGGCATGTCCAAGGACGATCTTTCCCTGATGTATTTTTGCGGCGGGATAGTGGTCTTCTTTTCGACTAACCTCTTCGGGTGGCTTTCCGACCGTTTCGACAAGCTGTATGTGCTATGCGGCATCTCGGTGTTCACGATCGCATCGGTCACTATTATCACGCGCTGGGTAAATGCGCCCCTGTGGGTGACGCTTATTTTTACGACCATGTTTTTTGTGACGATGTCCGGGCGTTTCGCTCCGGCGATGTCCATGGTCGCCAACTCCATCGCTCCGCAATACCGGGGCGGCTTCATGAGTGTGAACGCCTCCGGGCAACAGGCGAGCGCAAGCCTGGCACACATCACTGCGGGCTGGATGATAATGGAAGACGCCAACGGGAAGCTCGTCGGCTACGGCAACGTGGGCCTGGTCGCGGCGGCGGCGTTTGTGATCACACTCTTCCTGGCGGCATGGCTGCGGGCAGCGGCACCGTGGGCAGCCAGGAATGACGGACGCGGCGGGAAAGCCAAATGGATGACCACATGATGCGGATGCGTTCCTTCCGCATATTTTCCACTTGCGTTGATGGTGTGCTTCGCTTTGTTGCGCCCCGTTCTTTCTCAGACCTGCAATTGTAGCCCGTCTATTTCACAAGACGCGGAAAGGTTTTCCGCCCCGGATTTTTGAGATGGATGCCGTTTGTCGTTTTTTTCCGATATGCACCGTAAGGTGCGTGGAGTGAAAATCGCTGGCGGCAGACAGCCGAAAGCCCAGGCAGTGCCGACCAAATTCCTGTGAAATGGGCGGGTTAAATTCGTTAGCGCGTTGGAATGCCGTGTAATCCGGCAACAGTCGCGCTGCGGTAACGGACAACCTGTCGCCAGTGCCGGCCTCAATTCGGGTCGGGTCGGTGCGAAAGCCAATAAGCCTCCCTCGCGGGGTTTGTAAAGGCGGCGGCAGGGTTGGGTCAAAATCGGTTTCGGGCGCTAATGCTATTTTTTGGTTCCCCCTACTGCTTTTCCCTGAAGTCCGGAGTCCGAATACCACGCTGACGAGTTTAATCCACGGCGGCCTTTGTGCCGCCATCTTCATCGCGTCAATGAAACAAGTCTCTTCTCATTCAGCGCGCACCATTGCGGTGCGTGCTTCAACCGGGCGTCATCTCGCCCGCCAAACCCTCCTCGCCGCCGCTGTCTTCGCGGTCCCCGCTCTGTGTGCGGGCGTCCTGGCGGCTCAAACGGCACCTGCACCGGGAAAACCCGCCAGTGCGCCCGTCAAGCTCGACCCCGTCGTGGTCGTCGCTTCTCGCTCACCTGAATCGCTCGCGACGGTGTCCCCGTCAGCAGGCTACATCAGCGCGGAAGAACTCGCCTCGACAGGCAAATACAACCTTGTGGACGTCTTGCGGGAACAACCGGGATTTTACACCTCGTCCAGCGGTGCGATCGGTGCGCAGACTTCGCTTTTCACACGCGGCACCAATTCCAACATGACGGCAGTGCTGCTTGACGGACGCCGCCTCAATTCCGGTTTTTCCGGCGGCTACGATTTGGCCAATTACGGCACCGACAATCTCGCCAGCGTGCAATTCATGCGCGGTGCCTCCTCCACACTTTATGGTGCCAGCGCCGTAGGTGGAGTCATTGACATGCGCACCGTGGATCCATTTGAGGTGGATGCCCCGACCGCCTCCTTTTCCGGCGAAGGCGGCAGTTACGGATTCTGGCGGACAGCGTTGAGCGCGGCGGGCAATTTCACCCACAGTGAAGACGCCAAATCCGGCGTCGGTTTTTCCCTCGGCGGTTCGTGGACGCAGACCGACAACAAGCGCCCGAACAACCAATACCATCTCGGCTACATTCTCCCGCGATTTGACTACCGCGTGAATGAGAACCTGACATTCAACCTTCTCACGCGCTACTCCGACTACCACATGGGCCTGCCGGGGCCGACCGTCAACGCGTGGACACCCGGCTATCCCGGTTACAACGCCGTGGACTGGCAGGGTGGCTATGACTGGCTTGTCTCACCCGGCGCAAAATTCAAAATCAACGATGAGCTCCAGGTGCAGGCCTTCTATTCGTTCACGCGGACGCTCGTGGAGGCTTATAGCGCCAATCCGGGCAACTCGCGCTACGAGCAGGACAAGCACGAAGCCACAGTGTTTGCCTCGTGGCGCGTGGCCTCGTTTGTCACCTTGTCCGGCGGCTACACCTTTGAGCACACGCTCTACTCCAGTCGCAACGTCTGGTCGCCTTACAACGACGGCTGGAATAGCAACTCACTCTGGCTGGGCGCACAGTTCACGCCTGTGGAAGGGCTGAAAATCAATGGCGGCGTGCGCTACAACCATTTTGACAATTTCGACGATGCGTGGACAGGCGAGGCCTCCATCTCCTACCGCATCCGCCCCTCCGGCACCACGCTCCACACCAAGGTAGCCAGCGCCTACCGCACGCCCTCCGCCAACGACATGTCCGGCGGCACCGTCAACAACCAAACCCTTTCCCCCGAGGAAAACCTCTCATGGGAATTTGGTCTCAAGCAAGACATCCCCCTGCTTGAAGGCGGCGAGTTCAGCGTCGTTTATTTCGAAAATCACTTGCGTGACCTCATAGACTTTCAGTCCAACCCTGCTACCTATGCCTATGAAGCCTTCAATATAGAGAAGGCGCGCACGCGCGGCGTGGAGCTTGGCCTGACGCTCAGGCCCATCAAACAAATCAGGCTCTACACGACCGCAGCCCATCTCGACGCACGCAGCCTGTCCGACATCCCCGACTCCATGATACGCGATGGCGACCACCTGCGCCGCCGCCCGAATTGGACGGCCACCGTTGGCATTGAAAGCAACCCGATAGAATCTGTCACCGTCGGTTTTTCCGTCACCTATGTCCACGGGCGGCAGGATTTCGACTGGGATAACAACCGTCTGGTCTCTTTGAAAAATTATTCGTATGCGCGCTTCTACGCGAGCTGGCGTTTCTGGGAACACGGCGAAGTGTTCGGGCGCATCGAAAATCTTTTTGACCAAAAATACGAAGGCGCGGCATTGCACTATCCCGCGCTCCCGATCACGGCCTACGCCGGGGTGCGGTTCAGCTTCTGAGGTAGCGGCTGAGGCAGGCCGGAAAAATGCCCGAATCGTTTTTCCGGCCCCCCTGCGGAAGGGGAATCAAGGATTGGAGGGTGTCGTCCTGTGCGGCACCCTCTATTGTTTATCGAGGGAGGGCGGTCGGCAGAATGGACTCTGCGGATAAAACGAAGTGCTTTGTGTTGTCTGAACCGGGCATTGGTGTCAGTGGTGCTCAATGGACACCCATCCAGAAGAAGGCCTGCGCAAGGTCCCCAAAAAATTTAATCCGACACCGTTTGCCTATCATCAGGAAATCGAGGTCGAGGTCGAAACACTCACCAATCTCGGCGACGGTCTGGGACGCGTCGAAGGCTGGGTGGTCATGGTGCCGTTTTCATTGCCCGGAGAGCGCGTGCTCGCCCGCGTGTGGCACAATGCAGCAAACTTCTCCCGCGCCGATTTTGTCCGCGTGCTGCGCGCTTCGCCTCAACGGGCCGAGCCACGCTGCCCGCTCTTCGGCACTTGCGGCGGCTGCCAGTATCAAAACCTGACTTACACCGCGCAGCTCGAATGGAAGACGCGCATCATCGCAGATTTGATCAAACGCCTCGGCGGAATCACCGCCACCGTCAATCCCTGCATCGGCTCGCCGAAGGAGTATTTCTACCGCTCAAAAATCACCCCGCACTTCCAACAACCCCGCAGCGACGCTTTTCCCATTGGCTTCTTGGCCACAAACCAAAAAGAAAAAATCGTGGACGTGCCGCAATGCCCAATCGCCACGGAAGCCATTAACGCCGCTCTGCCGCGCATTCGCGCCGATGTGCTCGCCAACCGGACACGCTACAAGCGCGGAGCCACCTTGCTCATCAGGGAGTGCGCCGAAGGTGTCGTCACCGACCCGCGGCGGACGGTCACGGAAAACACAAATGGATTGCGACTGCGTTTTCCCGCCGGGGATTTTTTCCAAAACAATCCTTTCATTTTGCCGGCCTTCACCGGCTACGCCATCGGGCAGGCCCATCAGAGCGGATGCCGCTTTCTGGTGGACGCCTACTGTGGTTCCGGCTTGTTCTCGTTGGCAGGAGCGCAGCATTTTGAAAAAGTGCTGGGCGTGGAAATCAACGGCGACGCGGTAAAAAACGCCACGGACAACGCCCGCCTGAACGGGCTGGAAAACTGCCGTTTTATTGAAGGAAGCGCAGAACGCATTTTTGAAGAAGTCGCGACGCCGCCCGAAGAAACCGTCGTGCTGATGGATCCGCCGCGGCGTGGCAGCGATGCAGTCTTTCTCGGGCAGCTTACACACTTCCACCCCAAGCGCGTAGTGTATGTCTCATGTGGCCCGGACACGCAGGCCCGCGACCTGAAGACGCTCCTCGACGCGGGCTACGCCGTCACGGACGCGCAGCCTTTCGACCTGTTTCCGCAAACGCGGCACATCGAAAACATCGTCACTCTGGAATGCGCCTGAGGAGGGTGCCTGCGCCATTTCCGGCAAACGGGAAGGCGTTATGCCATTTTCTATCAAAAATTTCACTTTACAGAAATGGAGCGCGGCGGCTCAGAGGGCCAACGGCCCGACGACATACCAGCCTATGGCGAAGCCATAGGTTCACGGATACCCCGGAACGGTAGGGCTGAAGGCCCGACGACATTGCGGCGAGGCGGCCTCATCGCCAATGTCGTCGGGCCTTCAGCCCTCAATGGGGGGGAGACCGAATCCCTTGGGCGTTGCCCAAGGCTGATATATCGTCGGGCCGTTGGCCCTCTGAGCTACCACCACTAGCACCGTGGAACACGAATACTTTCATACGTGAAAATTTCATCCTAAAAGGCGTTACCTTTTCCATGTAAGAAAACATGCGGGGAAAATCCGGGATTGCGCCGCGCCCTGCTTTCCCCCTCATTGGCACGCCATGTATATCGCGCCGGAAACACGCACGCAAATTGATGAAATCGCCAAACGCACCGCTCACCTCTGGCGTTTTCTGGACGTGCCCACCAAGCAGAAACAACTTGCACAATTTGACCACCGCATGAGCGAGCCGGGGTTCTGGGACAACCAGCAAATGGCCCAGAAGTTCATCAGCGAAGCCAACCGGATCAAGGCGCTCGCCAACCCCGTCATCGCCTTCAACCGCCGCCTCGACGACCTGAAGACGCTCGCCGAACTCGTCCTGGAAGCCCCGGACGGCACCGCCGACGCCGAGTTGGCCGAGATCAACACCACCGCTGCGCAAATGCTTGCCGAGGTAGATGTGCTCGAGATCTCCTCCTTCCTCACCGGCCCGCACGACAAATCCAATGCCATCATCTCCATTAAGGCAGGTGCAGGCGGGACCGAAGCATGCGACTGGGCGAATATGCTCTTCCGGCTCTATACGCGATGGGCTGAGAAACGCGGCTTCAATGTCGAAATCGAAGACGTGCAGGATGGCGAAGGTGCTGGCATCTCGACAGCCACATTCCGGCTCGAAGGCCCCAATGCCTACGGCTACACCAAGGCCGAACGCGGCGTCCATCGCCTCGTGCGCATCAGCCCGTTCGACGCCAATGCGCGCCGCCACACTTCATTTTGCGCGGTGGATGTCGTGGCTGAAATCAGCGACGACGACCTCGATATCGAAATCAGAGAAGAAGACCTGCGCGTGGACTTCTACCGCTCCAGTGGCAAGGGCGGGCAGCACGTCAACAAGACGGAGTCGGCGGTGCGCCTCACGCACATTCCCACGGGTCTGGTGGTGGCATGCCAACGCGAGCGCTCGCAACCCAGAAACCGCGAAATCGCCATGACGCTCTTGAAGTCGCGCGTCTATGAAAAGGCGCAGGACGAAAAGCGAACCGAGATGGAAAAATTTTATGGTGAGAAGGGTGAAATCGGCTGGGGCAACCAGATCCGTTCCTATGTCTTCCAGCCTTATCAGATGGTGAAAGACCTGCGCACAGGCGCGGAAACGGCGAATGTGCAAGGCGTGATGGACGGGGACATAGACCCGTTTATCAATGCATGGTTACGCGCTGGTGGCCCGCGCCAGCGCAACAAGGACGTTAAGGTAGAAGATTGAGCAGAGGCGGGGGACGTTTTTTGATTTGAGATTGGAGATTGGAAATTGGAAATTATTTTTTTGTTTTTGTTTTTTTAATTTGTTGATGGGCGTCTTTTTGGCGGCGCGTCTTCCGATTCCGACGGTCATCCCCAAATATACCTGTCATCCGTGGTTAAAAAAAGAGCTTGTGTGCCGTCTTTCGTTTTTTTTCGCATTTC
>JAITXH010000164.1 GCA_031284845.1 Puniceicoccales bacterium
TTACAAAACGACGTTTTCCGTGGAAGAACTTCCAATCGGGACACTTTTTCTCGACCTCGGAAAAGTGTCATTGATGGCGAAGGTAAAAATTAACGGGCAATCTGCAGGTGGTCTGTGGACGCCGCCC
Source organism: Puniceicoccales bacterium (assembly GCA_031284845.1). Taxonomy (GTDB): domain Bacteria; phylum Verrucomicrobiota; class Verrucomicrobiia; order Opitutales; family UBA953; genus CALNBE01. Next base: position 128 of record JAITXH010000164.1, read on the forward strand.
TATCGTGTGGATGTCACGCCTTTTGTGAAGTCCGGGAAAAATACGTTTGAAATCGAAGTCGTGAACAACTGGACGAATCGTTTGATTGGCGATGCGCGTTTGCCGGCGCAGCAACGCAAGTTGCGTCCGCACACGAGTGGAGGTAACGCAAACAGGCACTTGGAGGAATCCGGTTTGTTGGGGCCGGTGGTGTTGTTGAAATGATAGGGCAGAATGTAAAAAAACTTTTCTGTTTTTGAAGGAGTTTCCTCCGTTTTTATTTGCGACTGCGCATGGCGAAAAGATCGGCAAGCGCCTCGGTCTCGTCTTTTGCAAACGGGCGGGGTTCCAGGTGTTGGCGCCGTTGGTTGTGTTGGCGATATTGTTCCAGGTGTTCTGAAACAAATTGTTTTCCGCCAATTACCGCGCCCCAGGTTATCCAGCTTATCCGGGTTCCCAAGTGTTCGGGGATGCTCAGGTGCCCATCGGTTTTTGCGACCTTTTCAAAGATTTCGGGGGAGATTTTGGCGGCTTTGGGGTCACCGCGTTTTGCGACGCTTCCTTTGCCGAACAATTTCATGCGGTAGTTCGCCAGCACCGCTGCATCGTCGAGTTTATCGCCATCAGGCAGTATTGAGCGCAGACCTTCGAGCATTGTCCCGCCCGTTGCCACGGCTTCGCCGTAGCCGCTCCAGCGGTAGTCTTTCGGGTCTTTGACCATGCCCGCCCGAACCGGATTCAGATCTACATACGCTGAGACGACTTGCAGCGCGTAGTGGTGATTTCCCTCGATGATGGTGCTTGTGAAGCGTTCGGCCCAAAGGTGTCCGAAGCGTTTGTGGCTTTTGTTGAACCACACGGCGAAGCGGTGTTTGAAGGTCTTCATGAACTCGGACAAATCGTTCATGCGTCGCAGCAGGCGTTTGCGCAGTTTTTTCGCTTCTTCTCCGCCTGATTTAAGTGTGGCTTCGAGTGTTGCGAGTTGTATCTCCGACCATTCCGTCTGTGTCGGGTGGAGCACTTTGTATCGGCGAATCAGTTCCTCGTCGGATACAGTTCCCTGTGTTGGGATCCGCACTACGACGTGAAAGTGGTTCGACATCAGCGCGTAGGTGACGAGTTTCACTCCAGAGAATTCCGCTGCCTGGTGCAGTTGTTTACGGAGAATTTCTTTGGCTTCGTCGTCGAAGAGGTGTTCGCCGTTAATCGTGCGTGAGATGCAGTGATACACGGCGTCATTAGAGTTAGATTTAAATCGGTGTTGTCTTGGCATAGCGCCCGACACATTTGCCAAAATTTCAATTTTGCCAAGAAAAATGTGACAGCCACAAAAAAAGAGGATTGCCCCCGGCGCATACCGCGCCATCTACGCCATGTGCCTTCCCCGGAATACATGGACTCACTGATGACCCCGCACAACGGCTGGATGCTTCTCGCCGCCGCTTGCGCAGGTGGGTTTGTCGGACTCGTCAAACAATGGCGGGAAGGCCCCACTTCCGTCGCCGGGATGCGCACCTTCTCCCTGTGGACAGTCTTCGGCTTCACCTCCGCCCAACTCGACCAAACCGGATTTCCCGGCCTCATGTTGACGGCATTCGCACTACTGGGTGCCGGGGTCATCCTGTTCACCTTCACCCGAAAAACCGAAGACGGCACACACTTCGGCCTGACATCCCTTGTGTCTGCCCCCTTGATGTTCCTCGTCGGCGTGCTGATTGCCTCCGGACACCGCGGCTACGGCATCGTGCTGTGCATTCTGATTGCAGGCGTGTTAGGAATCCGCGATGCCGCCCACCGCTGGAGCACTCTGCTTACAGAGGTGGATGTCCGTGCCGCATTGCAGTTCGCGTTTCTTACCGGAGTCATCCTGCCGCTCGTCCCGGACACCACCGTGCTGGGGCTGTTCAACCCCGCAGACACCTGGCGCATGGTGCTGCTCATCTCCGGCGTAAATCTGCTCGGCTACGTGGCCATGCGCCTGCTCGGAGTGCGCTCCGGACTGGCGCTTACCGGAATCGTCGGCGGGTTGGCGTCGAGCACCGCAGTTACGCTCGCGTTCAGCCGAAAAAGCCGCGAGGAACCTGAAAACGACGCCGCTTGCGCACAGGCCATTCTGCTCGCAGGCCAGTCCATGTTTGTGCGCGTCTGGGTGGTCGTGCTGGTGCTCTGCCCGGCATTCGCGTGGAAACTTTTCCCGGCGTTTCTCCTCGTTGTGCTCACCGGACTGGCTGTTCCGCTGTGGCTCGCCCGCCACCTGCCACACCGAAACCAGAGCGATGTCCCGACCGTGAAAAACCCGCTCCACCTCGGCATCGCCGTCAAGTTCGGGCTTCTCTACGCGTTCCTCGTTTTCGTCGTCAAACACGTCGGAACCACCGTAATCCCCGGCGCGTTTTTCGGGGTCAGCTTTCTCTCCGGGTTGCTCACGATGGACGCCATCACGGTGTCCCTCGCCAACAACATCCAAGACGCCACAAGCGCGACCGAATTGCAAATTGCGGCGGGCGGTGTGCTGGTGGCGATGGCGGCGAACACCCTCGTGAAGACCTGCATCGCCTTACGTCTCGGCAACGAAGCCGTGCGCAAATGGGTCGTCCCGGGGTCGCTCATCACGCTCGTATCCATCGGCGCGGGATGGGGGCTGATCCTCATCTTGAGATAAACAGCGACCTCTCCGGTCAACTCCCCATCAACTCTCCACCAACTCCGACCGCCCCCCGGACAACTCCGCGATTGCCAAGCCCCGTGCCGCCTTTTTCATCGCCCCCTTTTTTCACGACACAACCAACGGTACAACTCACAACCATGACTTCCGCGCAAATCCGCCAGTCCTTCCTCGATTTCTT
>JAITXH010000169.1 GCA_031284845.1 Puniceicoccales bacterium
GACACATTACCTGCCACGCAAACTGCTGCTGGTCGCCTTCAGTGTTGGCGCAACATTGATATTACTGACTTGGTTGTTCCTCGTTTTGCCCTTCGAGATCAAGGCATTTTCCATTGGGGTGCGCATAGCCATCCTTTTGGCAATTGTCGCAATAATAGCCGTCTTCCTGCGGCGCTTGATATCCTGGCACAATGCATGGCGCGAAACTGTGGGCGAAGTGCTCTCATCGGGCGGTGAAGATTCGCACATGGAGACACGCGAAGAGACTCGCCGAGCGCTCGACAGTGGTCTCGAATCCTGGGAGATATACCTCGAAGAATGCGTCGTCCCGGACAATGCCACCTGCGTAGGCGAGTCACTGCAAAAACTGGCCATCCCCTCCCGCTTTGGCGGGGCGATAGTGGAAATCGAACGCAATGGGCACAGCACGCTCACGCCCGGCCCTGACATGCGTCTTTATCCGGGCGACAAAGTATTGCTTCTCGGCAAACGCACAGAAATCGAACAGGCGCGTGCATTTCTGGAGTCAAAAAATACAAAAGGTCAGAGCGGAATGCTCAACCACGCCGTCTTGGAAACATATGCTGTGCAAAAAGGCCCACGCACAGGCAAAACGCTCGCCGAACTCGGCATCACTCGTAACACAGGTGTCCGCGTGGTAGGCATCCAACGCGAAGGACAGCGCATCATCAACCCAACGGGTCAGGATGTGCTTCTGGATGGAGACGGATTGCTGTTGATGGGCACCATCGAACAAATCCGGCTATTCGCACAATGGCTGGTCAATAGCGGCGCCGAAAAGAGCTGAAATTAAGAATAAGTCTTTCAACTTATCCAAGACCATGTAATTGTCGGTGAGAGTCTTGAATCTATTCAGCCGCGCACCAAATCCCTAATTCACGCACAGGATGGGGACTCGTTTTTCGCTAAAAATCTTTTGTTTTGAAACCTTGTTCAGAATTGAGACTTAATCCGCGCCTCTCTGCTTCTTCTCAAGTTGAACTTGCTGGTCTATAAGCTCTTTCGCATTTTTATTTTTTTCATAATTTTTTATCAGATAATCATATTTCCCAATGTTGATGTAGAGTATCTTTTTCAACCTTTCCGCAGAAAATAGATCATCGCTCCGTGTAATTATCCAAAGAATGTCCAAGTATTCAGCCAAATCCTTGTCTTTGATTTTATTTTCGCCTGTTTGCAAAGATTCACGATAGCCCTCCGGGACTTTCCTTCTGGCATGTCCAACACGCCAACTTGCGCTTTTCTCAGCAGGTAACCGTGCCAAAAGAGGATCGCCAAGCGCAATAGAATCATTAAGATAAAGATTCCCTGAATAAAAATACATAAGCATTCCCGAAGCGAGAGGGATTATGTCTCCTTTATACCCTTCTGTTCGAATCTGTTTCAAATCATTTTTCCAACCATTCTGCCATGGGTATAAATTATCCCATGAATTCAAAATATTTTCATATTTTATATTGATTTTTTCCGGGAAAAAATGATGGACTATTTTCATTGAAAATGAAGTGTAAGGAGAAAAATAATCTCGTTCGCTGCAAGGTGCGTTTGTTTCAATTTTATTTTGTATATAATCAGGGACATTTATCAAATAAGGTGCTACCCTATTATTGCCAATATTATAGTAAAAAATCCCTGCGATTCCTTGTACCCCTACTATATAGAACATAATAATGATGAAATTCTTATTTAATTTCGCCAAAAAATCTGAAAATCCAAAATACTCTCTTTTTTCTTCTTTTTTGACATCTTCTTCTTTGAAAAAATTAAACAATGAAAATAAAGAAATGAAAAACGGAACCGTATTATGTCTTCCAAGCATAAAATCTCCACCAACGTAAATCAGATAAATAAAATAGAGGGTAATGCCACAGGCGATAACTCCATATTTGATTGTTCTCTTAATCAGTAGCAGAATTATTAAAAACAAAGGAGGAATCACAAGCAATAAATCTTCAAACATTGTAACCATAAAATATTTGATGCCTCGGACGATATATTCGTTCAAAGGATATCCGGTTCCAACCTTTGCATAGGCCGTATTGGGAAACGGAAAACCATAATACAAAATAGAAGATATTTCCCATGCAACAAATGGCAACATCCCTAGCGCCGTAGTTGCAATCGCCCTAGACCAAGTAACACTCTTGTCCCGTTTCCAAAAAACAAAAGCCAGTAAAGGAAAAGCCAGTAAGGCATTGTCCATACGTGTAATTAAAATTAAACTGACGATAAAAGAGAATAATAGAATTTGCTTATTCTTAAAAACAATATTTTTGAAATAAATTTTCAACAAAAATGCAAAAAATAAAAATAATAGAGGATTTTCTAACCCAGATGTTGTAAATGAAATGAAACACTTAGAAAGCATCATCAATAACGTTGCGAAGATGACAGTTATCGAATTTTTACACGCAAACTTCAAGAATAACATCGCTGCGAATGTTGAACAAATTATATTAAAAAAAACGGAACTAAGATACATATGCCCAAATATACTATAGATACCAGCAACAATAAGACTCAACAACGGGCAAGTCGAAGCGGATACACGCTCACCAACATTATATACGAATCCATTCCCATGCGCGAGATTATATGACATTCGATTAGCATGAAAAGCATCATCACAGAGCCATGCATTAAGAGTTATAAAAATAAAAAATATTAGCAAAGAAATAAATCTTATTTTTGTGACATCACTACTTAAGATCCATATATAAATTTTTTTTAAAAATACTTCTATCCTTTCTTTAATTGGACTAAAATAAAATATAAAATATAAGATCAAAGAACTTATAAATATATAAATAACAAAAGGAAATGCAAAAGAAAAAAGTGCACCATCCCAATACGAATTATCCAATGTTTTCCCCATCAGTTTTCCTGCAAGAGCAATAATTATGCTTCTGCCCTTCGCAATGGAAAGGGTAAGAAGGAGGAAAAATTCTGCAATGAGCAGAAGGTGCATTCGGTTTAGACTGGGTATGCGCATAGCAACAAAAACCCCTATTCTTCTTATTTCTTGCCCACAATGCAAGTTTTTTGCCTCTTCCTCTTCTTATTTTTCACTAAGACAACTGATGTTCTACTTCTAAATCAATGGGTTATCCTCATCAAAAAACTATATTTGAGATGTCGGCAGATCAAAGCGGAAGCAAGGCCCGCAGGAGCAGGCGCGCCTTGTCCACTGAGCTTACTTTCGGACGTTTCCTGACAGTATCGTAATTTTGCGCACGGATTTTCCGCAAAATCGTCACCCCTCCAAGCCAGGTGATGCGAATCTCCAAGCTCAACGGAAAGCGCAAGGCTCCTGCAAGTGGCCTGCCCTGCTCAAATAAGTTCATGGCACGATCTACGTTGAATCGAATGCATTCACGCAAGTTCTCCGATGCCATCTCGGCACCGAGAGATTCGGCGGGGACACCAAAACGGGACAAATCGTCTTGAGGCAAATAAACACGGTGGTCTTTTTTCCAATCCACGGCCACATCCTGCCAAAAATTTGCCAATTGCAGAGCCGTGCAAATCGCATCCGACATAGCGAACCGCTGCGCGTCGTTGTATCCGTGCAACAAAAGCACCAGGCGCCCCACGGGATTTGCGCTGCGGCGGCAATAATCTAAGACTTCGTCAAAATTTGCGTAGTTACGCTTGGTCACGTCTTGGGCAAATGCAGACGTCAAATCGAGGCATAGATCGGGCGGAATGGAAAATTGCCGGAGCGTATCGCCCAGCGCTGGGAAAATCCATGCGTTATCGCCGGAGACGGGGCGTTCCTCGCAGGCGTTGCGGCATTGCTCATCCATATCGCGTAGCGCATTGAGACGGGCCACCACGGACTGTCCGTCTTTTAACCCGTAACCTTCGTCGGCAATATCGTCGGCAGTGCGTGCGAAGGCATAGACGGCAGCGACATGCGGTCGTAGTCGGCGCGGAATCAACCGGGCCACTGGAAAATTTTCATAGTGCGAATGGGCGAGCGCTTCGCATCGGGCATATGATTCAGCGAGAGTCACGGCGCGACAGCAAAAGGAATAAGCCATCGCCCTCAATTCTCAAAAGTGCCGGAAATAAAATAGCGGCAATTCCATCGCCCCTTTCTTTTCCTCCCTGAAATAAGCGGTTCACGGTAACCAGGGGTATTGCCCGAACTCGGGTTTGCGTTTTGCATTATAGGCCGACTTACCTTCATTGCCTTCCTCGGTGAGATAATAAAGCAATGTGGCGTTTCCCGACAGCTCCTGAAGGCCAGCCTGTCCATCTACATCAGCATTGAAGGCGGACTTTAGGCAGCGTATCGCAAGCGGGCTTTTCTCTAAAATCTCACGCGCCCATTTTTCCCCCTCGGCATCAAGCTCAGCGCGAGGCACGACTGCGTTCACAAGGCCCATTTCCAATGCCTGTTTGGCGTCATATTGGCGGCACAAATACCAGATTTCCCGGGCTTTTTTCTGCCCGACGATCCGTGCGAGGTAACTTGTACCAAAACCACCGTCAAAGCTGCCGACCTTAGGACCAGTTTGCCCGAAAATCGCGTTATCGGCGGCAATCGTCAAATCGCACACCAGATGCAGCACATGCCCGCCACCAATGGCATAGCCGGCAACAAGCGCAATGACGACCTTGGGCATCGTGCGGATGATGCGCTGCAATTCGAGGACGTTGAGCCGAGGAACTCCATCTTTGCCTACATAGCCGCCTTTTTTATCGCCGCGCACGCCTTGATCTCCCCCGGAACAAAAGGCATCCTTGCCGTCGGTCTGCGGATTGGCACCGGTAAGCAACACGACGCCAATGGCAGGATCTGCCCATGCGTCGCGAAAGGCAGCGATCATCTCGTCCACCGTATCAGGGGTGAAGGCATTGCGCCTGTGCTTCCGGTTGATGGAGACCTTGGCGATGCCATCGGTCTTCTCATAGATAATGTCGCTAAAGTTGGTAGTGCTCTTCCATTCGCTCATGAGCCTCAGAAAAAGGATTTTCAGAGCAGCGGAAAGATTAACCCGCATGTTTTCAGAAGAATTCTACCAGCTTGGCCAAAGTTTACGCGGGATGCCGCAGGCGGGCATTTCCAGCTCCCGGGCCTCAGCCTTTCAGCGCAGTCGCATCCTGCAAACGTATGCTGCGGCGATGCCGGTAAATGGCGATAATGAGGGCAAGGCCAACCGCAGCTTCGGCAGCGGCGACGGCTATCGAAAAGACGGCAAACAACACGCCAGTGCCGGGAGCGGGCACCGTAGCGGGGTTGAGGGGGAAACGCCAAAATGCGATAAGGTTAATATTGGCTGCGTTGAGCATGAGTTCCACGCCAAGCAAGACGAGGATGCTGCTGTTGCGCGCCAGCGCCGCCGCCAGTCCAACAGAAAAGAGCAAGGCGGAAAATATCAGGCAAATGTGAAGCGGTGTCATGGTATGTGTGTCGCGGAAAAATGAATGGAGTGTCGGCACCCGGGAATGAGCCTTTACGGTGTTTTCCGCGTAGTGCCATTTTTTAACGGCACCCATGAAAACAATGGCGTGGCCATCAATGCGACAAAAAAACGGTAACGCCACGACGGGATGCAGACGGCACCGCCGTTTCGCCGGAAAAGCATTCGCAAAGACTCGCGCACGACACGCCCACTCTCAAGCCAGAGAAAACCGGGAAATTTACGGTATTTAGCCGCGTCCATGAGCGGTGTGCTGTGAAACCCCGTCCGCGTGAGTCCCGGGCAAAGCGCCTGGACACGCACCCCATGGGCGCGGACATCTTCATGCAGGCACTTGGAGAATGAGAGCAGGTAAGCCTTTGTCGCCGCGTATTGGGCGCAATCGGCACCGTGCATAAAGGCAGCCACCGACGAGACATTGACAATGAATCCGCGCTTGCGCCGCAACATCGGGCGGAGCGCGGCGTGAGCAAGCCGCACGGATGCGATGATATGCACATGTATCATTTGGCACTCACGCTCAATGTCCTCAAAGGGAGTCACGCTCTCGAACCCGTATCCGGCGTTGTTCACGAGCACTTCGAGATTTTCGATTTGGGCGAGCCGTGTTTCCAGCCCCTTGAGCTGCCCCGGATCGGCGAGGTCTGCCGGGAAAATCTCGACAGCTGCGTCGGCATGGCGTGCTTGGATTTCTACCTTCAGCGCCTCGAGCAACGGGACGCGCCGTGCTACGAGAAGCAGATCAAACCCTTTGTCGGCAAGCTGCAGGGCGTAATCTCTGCCAAGTCCGCTCGATGCACCGGTGATGGCGGCGAAAGATCGGGCGGTGGGTGAAATTCCGGAGCTCATTCGCTTTGGCAAGAAACGACAGATCCGTTACTCCTTATTCTCCGGCGCAGCGATAACGACCGCACCGAGCAACGCCACCGTGAGCAACACACCCACGATGAGCAGTGCGCCGACATGTTCTCCCATGAGGGCCAACCCGATTTGCTTAACGGCAAACACCGGCTCGGCATCAGTCGCAGGCGCGGCAAACGGCGTCGTAACCACAGCAGCAACCAACACGGTGGCGACAAGGGCGGCGGTGAGTTTGCCCCAAAGGTGAGCAGCAGTACGGCGGACGGCGACAGTGCCGGCAGCGGGCGGCGTAGCGTCGCTGCGTGGGCGCGTGAGGAGCACGGCAAAAAGCACGATCATGGAAACGGCACCGACATAGACGAGCACTTGGGCGAAGGCGACGAATTCGGCCCCGGCCCAGAGGTAAAACGCAGCGATGCCAGCCCATGCAACGACGAGCAAGATGGCGCAATGGATGATGTTTTTGAGAAAGAGCGCCACCGCTGCCGTACCAAGCGTGACGACTGCGATGAGGATGAGTGAAATGACGGTCGGTGTCATAGTGAGAAGAAAAGTGTGTGGTTCAGGCATACCGGTATTTTCGCGGGCCGAAGCCGGCACTGAGCGTTTTGCCAAGCAGGACAAACGGCACCACGACGAGCGCCAGCGCAGCCAGCCAGCGCACGGCTTGCAAGGCGGGGCCGTCCCAGCCGGCAGTGCGCTCCCAAAAGACGACCGTCGCCAGATTGACGAGCGCCAGCGGCACAAGGCATTTCCACGCCAGCCGCATCAACTGGTCCATGCGCAAGCGAAGTAGTGTGGCACGCATCCACATGAAACTCAAAATCACGACGACGAGTTTGACATAAAACCATACATACGAGGGCACAAATTGCAGGAACTCGCACGGAGCCTGCCAGCCGCCCAGAAAGAGCGCCACGCCCAAGCCCGACAACGCCGCCATGCCAAAATATTCCCCCATGAAAAAGAGCGCGTATTTGAAGCCGGAGTATTCTGTCAAATAGCCGGCGATGATCTCACTCTCGCCTTCCGGCAAGTCAAACGGGCACCGATTGCACTCGGCCAGCGCTGCAATGTAAAAGATGATGGCACCGGCGAATCCCCACGGTGTGAAAATATTCCAGTGCGGGACGACTCCACCAAGCCAGCCGCCTTGTGCCTCGACAATGCCGCTCAACGAGAGCGTGCCCGCCACCATCACAGCAGGCACCGCCACGAGAAGCAGGGGCAACTCGTAACTGATGAGCTGCGCGAGTGCGCGCATGGCGGCGATAAGCGAGTATTTGTTGAGGCTCGACCAGCCAGCCATAAAGATGGCCAACTCCGACGCGGCACCAGCGGCAAAAAAATACAGCAGCGCGGCGTCCATCCCCGCAAGTGCCGTCAAATGCCGCCCGTAGGGCAACACGGCAAATCCGAGCAACGAAAAGGCGACTGTGGCGGCGGGTGCAGCGAGGTGCAACACCTTGTCGGCAGCGGTGGGCACAATATCTTCCTTCGTGAGCGCCTTTACAGCGTCGGCGAAGGGCTGGAAAAAGCCGAACACACGCACACCAAAAATGCGGACGCGGTTCGGACCATAGCGGTTTTGGAAGCGACCAAGGAGCTTGCGTTCGGTGACGGTAAGAAAGGCAAAGGTAAGACCAAAGACGGTCAAAATGGCGACAATGGCGACGATGGAGGTGAGAAACCACCGGAGCCAGTGAGCATCGTCTGGGAGGAAATTGACGACCCAGTTCAAGACATCGGCGGGAAGTGTCTCGAGAAAAGGAGCTGGCGCAGCAGCACCTGTCGGCGTCGTGGTTTCGGCAACGATGGCGGCGAAGTGTTTTGCGAGCGCAGTGTATGAATCAACGGTCATGGGAGAAAGTGTTCAAAATGGTTTATCGCGGGAATCGTCGCCACATCATGCGGACACCGGCTCCCCGCTTGCCGTCGTTGGCGGCACCGGCGGCGTGGCGGCTTTGGCAGCGGCAGCAGCGGCGGCTTTGGCGGCACGTTCTTCTGCTTTGCGTTTTTCCGCCGCCAATACTCCGTCCGAGACCGCAGCCTCTGTCGGATGAATCTTGTGATAATAGCTGTCGGGCTTTGCCAATTGTTCACGATGCAACAACAACTCCTCAAAACGTTCTGTTGCAGCCACCTCAAAATGCTGGTCCATTTTGATTGATTCAAACGGACACACCTCGACGCAAATCCCGCATCCCATACACACCGAGATATCCAAATCAAACACCTTGGGTCGCATCTTTTTCGTCGCAGGATCGCGCTCGCCCACAATGTAAATGCACTGTGGCGGACACTCCTTCTCGCACATCTTGCACGCCGTGCAGCGCAGCCCCGCCACCGCCTCTGCTCCGTCGAACACCAGAAACGGGTAATTCCGGTAATTCTCCGGGATATGCGCCGTCTCCTCCGGGTATTGGATAGTCGTCAACCGCTCCGGGTCATGATAACTCCCCGCAAGGTTTTTTGCGGTGACGTAAAGGCCTTTGAGAATGCCTGTGCCTAGCATAGTGGGAATATGGTGAGAGAGTTTAGTTAAGCGGATCGGAAAGAAGCGGCGTGAGGCGGACTTCCCGTGCTGGAGCTACTGCGTTCATGGCGACTGGTGGTAAAGAATTTCGCCGTGGAGTCCAGCCTTTGAGCACTTGCCATCTTTTTTGCGCAGCAGCCCACCGGACGATCTCACCCGCTGCTGCCGCACCCTGCCCCTCCACGGCACGTTTATTGAGAAAGCCGGACAGGTGCATCGCTCTCAGGTGAAAAAGTCAGCACACGCGAATCGTCTTTATCCCGAGAAGCTGCCCGAGTTTTTCGAGTTTCCCCGTGATGTGCCCGATGCCAATCGCGCAATGATGCGCCGGCCCGTGGCTGTTCCAACGGTTCACAAACTCCCTCGCCCCGCAGCTAAAACGATACCGACTGTTGGTGTTGCCGATTTCCAATATCGGACCGGGGACGGATTCCGCCTCCGCGCAAAGCAAACACAACTTCCCGTCCGCAGTCTCCACGACGGACAACAATGTCACCGGGCCATGGCGCACGGCCATCTCCACCGATACCCCGCGCCCGACTTTTCCGTGATAAACTTCCAATGGCCGCACCTTGGTTTTTCCCTGCGCAATCTTGATGTGTCCGGGGCCATCGTGCCCCATCAACACCACGTCGTCCTTAAAATCCATCGCGTAATACTCGGTGAACGAGCCGCCCGCACCGAACAAATCCATGATCTTCATGGCCTGCGCATTTTTCACCTCGTATTCGCCCGCGACAGGAATGCCACGCCCGGTCAACAACGAGGTGCCAAGGATAATGGAACTGACCGCCGTCTCGCACTCCGCGACGCCGGTGCCTTTGTGAAAATAAGCCAGCGAGCCCAAGCGGTAATCCGCGACAAGACTGTCCAACGCAAGCGAGGTGCGGGCTGCTTCGTCGAGATCGGCGGCACGGCAGTCAGGCTGCACATCGAAGACCTCACGAAACTCCGCCACCCGCTGCGCGATGCCGCTGTCGGTCACGGCGCGGCGGCGCGACACCAATTCCTCGACTTCGATTATCTCGATGTGTGTGCCGAAGGTCGCGCATTGCAACGTGACATCGGAGTAAATGTCGAGCATCCCGCCGTAATAGTGCCCCATGAGTCCGAGCCTGT
>JAITXH010000172.1 GCA_031284845.1 Puniceicoccales bacterium
AGGTTGAGCGCATGGCCGCCATTGTCCACCGCCTCTGCGCAGTAAACGAGCGGGCCGCGTTCCACGGCAAGCCGCCCGGCGTTGTCCTTTGCTGCGGGGTGGCTCTGGATGCGACGCACAGGCATGGCAAGGGTGAGCGTGACGGTGTCGCCCGCTTGCCAGGCGCGGTCAATCGTAGCGTAGCCTTTGTCCAACGCAAGGGGCACAGGCTTGCCGTTGACGGCGATGGAAACGGTGTCCGCTGTCGAGGGAACGGTCTGCGTGTAGAGGTCGGAGGGGACGGGGCGACCAAGTGCCCAGCCCGGCACGCGCACTTTAAGCGGGAAGGTGGTGCCGTCTTTCCCGGGGGCGACGGCGATGCGGATGTTCCCCGACCACGGGTAGTCGGTCTGCTGCGTCACAGTGACTTTTCCGGCGGGGGTGTCTAGCGTGGCGGAGCTGGCGATGAAGAGGTTGACGTAGATGGCGGCATCGCGTTGGGCATAAGCATACTGGCCAAACTGCGGGATGAAGCGCACGACGTTGACCGGGCAACAGGAGGTCGAGAACCACTTGGAACGCTTGTAGCCGCCTTTGCTGGCAAGCGGATTGGGATAGAAAAACTCGTCGCCGGAAAAGGAGATACCGGAGAGGAAACCGTTGTAGAGAATGCGCTCCAACACGTCTATGTATTTGGCGTCGCCGTGGAGCAGGAACAGGCGTTGGTTCCAGAGGCCGTTGGCGATGGCGGCGCAGGTTTCAAGGTAGGCGCGTTCGTTGGGCAGTTCGTAGTTGTCGCCAAAGGCTTCTCCGCTGTGGCGCGCACCGATGCCGCCGTTGAGGTGAAGTTTTTTGGAGACGACGTTGTCCCAAAGCTTGTCAATGGCGGCGGCATAGGCGGCATCGCCAGTAAGAGCGGCGACGTCCGTCATTCCCGCATAGAGATAGCCAGCGCGGACGGCGTGGCCCACAGCCTCAGTTTGCTCAATGACGGGCAGGTGGTCTTGGCTGGAGGCACCGTAGATGGAGCCGCGCAGGTCTTTGCGCCCGCGCATATCCAGGAAAAATTTGGCGAGGTCGAGGTAACGGCGTTCTCCGGTAACGCGGAAAAGCGAGCAGAGGCCGATCTCGATTTCCTCGTGGCCGGAGGTGCTCTTGAGTTGTCCCTCGCGGGGGCCAAAGGTCTTATCAATTAGGTCTGCGTTTTTGAGAGCGACATCCAGCAGTGAGCGTTTCCCGGTGGCGGCGAAGTGGGCGGCGGCGGCTTCGTAGAGGTGCCCCACGTTGTAAAGCTCGTGGCTTCCGCGCAAGTTGCTCCAACGGGCACGCCCTATGGGGCCTCGACCGGATTTGAGCGTGCGGGCGGTGTAGAGGTAACCATCCGGCTCTTGTGCAGCGGCGATTTTGACAATGAGCGCGTCGAGGTAGGCATCGAGCTTGGGGTCGGGATGCGTGGTGAGCGTGTAAGCGGCGCCTTCGATGATTTTGAAGACATCGGAGTCGTTATAATAACGGCCCTGAAAACCGCCTTTCTCGAGCTTGCCTGCGCGGGCGAAGTTGGCGATGCGCCCGGTCTCCTCACTCCGCTGGAAGTCTGTCCAGACGGTGACCGTGCGGTTAGTCTCGAAGCGGGATAGCCAGAAACCATCCTGAATGGCTACCTGCTTCAGCGGCGCAGGCTGGTAGGGATAGTCGGGGGCAGCTTGCACGGAAACGGCGGCGAGAGAGAAAAAAGCTAACGCGGGATAAACGGATTTCATGGTTAAAAACTTGGGGGACATTTGGGTAAAAATCAAGCACGGCGACTCAGGCAATGCGCGTTGGCGACACGAGCGGCACTAAAAAGAAATCATCTGCCGTGGAGGTCTATCTGAACCCATTGAGGACCTGGGGCGAGTTCGACTTCAAAACCTTCGTCAGTCTCTTTTTCGCCATCCGTGATGTAACTTAATTCGCCGACACAGGGGGGGGATTTGTCACTGGAAGAAACGGGCTTATTTTTAGCCAAATTCGTGACTCCGGCGGGGACAAGTAACTCTCGTCTCGAAGAAGCGATGGTTTCTTCTTTCGATTCAATATATTGGAGACCTGGACGCCACGGAGGCGAAGGGGTGTTCAAAAAAAACAGACGAGGAAACTCTATTTTCAGCTTTTCTTGTTGGGCTTGAGCAGGGACAAAAACGGCCATGGCGAGGAGAGCGAGAAAGAGTCGTCTTTTCATGGCTATATATTGGTTGATGGTTTGTTAGCCGGTTCCCCTGCAAAAAGGGTAATTGTTTAATTCATCAAGTGTCTGATGAAACGGGGAGAGCCTTTAGGTTCCAGATTTCGCGGGCGTATTCGTGGATGGTGCGGTCAGAAGAAAACTTGCCCACGCGGGCAGTGTTCAAAATGGCCATGCGCGCCCAACGGGATTTGTCACGATAGGCGGCATCCACACGAGCCTGGGCGTCAATGTAGGAGCGGTAATCGGCCAAGACGAGGTAGGGATCGCCGTAATCGAGAATGCTTCGTTTGATGGAGAGGAGAGCGCCGGACGTAAAATAGTCCGAGGTGAGCCAGTCCACGACGGCGCGCAGTTCATCATCGGCGTGGTATTTATCCCAGGGGTTGTAACCGCGTTCCCAGAGGGCGCGGACTTCTTCGACGTTGAGGCCGAAAATGAAGATGTTCTCAGAGCCGACTTCTTCGAGGATTTCGACATTGGCACCGTCGAGCGTGCCAAGGGTGAGAGCACCGTTGAGGGCAAGCTTCATGTTGCCAGTGCCACTGGCTTCTTTGCCAGCAGTGGAGATTTGTTCGGAGAGATCGGCGGCGGGGATGATCTGCTCGGCGAGGGTGACGCGGTAGTCGGGGAGGAAGGCGACTTTGAGTTTTCCGCCGATGCGCGGGTCGTTGTTGATTCGCTCAGCGGCGGCGTTGATCGCGAGGATGATGTCTTTCGCAAGGTCGTAGCCGGGGGCGGCTTTGGCACCGAAGACGAAGACGCGGGGGACGATGTCGAGGGCGGGATCGTTGAGGAGGCGGCGGTAGAGGGTGAGGATGTGGAGGAGGTTCAAGTGCTGGCGCTTGTATTCGTGGAGGCGCTTGATCTGGACATCGTAGAGGGCATCGGGCGGGACGGTGATGTGACAGAGGCGCTGGATGAGGCCGGCGAGGTGAATCTTGTTGGCGTGCTTGATGGCCATGAATTCGCTCTGGAAGCCGGGGTCATCTGCCCATTTTTCGAGTTCGCGGAGGCGTCCGAGGTCTTTCGTCCAGTCTCCGCCGATTTTGGTATCTATGAGGGTGGAGAGGAGAAAATTACAGCCGCGGAGCCAGCGCCGGGGCGTGATGCCATTGGTTTTGTTTTGGATGCGCTGGGGCCAGAGTTCGTCGAAGTCGTCAAAAAGAGATTCCTTGAGAAGGCGGGTGTGGAGGGCGGCGACACCGTTGACGGCATGGCTGCCGACGACGGCAAGGTGGGCCATGCGGACTTTCTTTACGGGACCTTCTTCGATGAGCGAGAGGGCCTGCTTGCGAGCTTCGTCGTGAGGCCAGCGGGCTTCGACAAGCTCGAGGAAGCGGCGGTTGATTTCGTAGATGATCTGGAGATGGCGGGGGAGGACTTTTTCAAAGAGGGAAACGTTCCATTTTTCGAGCGCTTCGGGGAGAAGAGTGTGGTTGGTGTAGGCAAAAACGCGGGTGGTGATGCCCCACGCGGTGTCCCAGGAAAGGTGCTCGTTGTCCACGAGGAGACGCATGAGTTCGGCAACGGCGATGGCCGGGTGGGTATCGTTGAGCTGGATAGCGACTTTTGCGGCAAAGGCGTTCCAGTGGACATGGCCGTCTGTGCTGTTGTCGCGGCAGAAACGGCGGACGATGTCCTGAAGGGAACAGGAGACGAAGAAGATTTGCTGGACGAGGCGGAGTTCTTTGCCGACGGTCGTTTTGTCGTTAGGATAAAGAACCTTGGAAATGGTCTCGCCGATGGCCTTTTGCTGGACAGCTTCGACATAGCCGCCCTGGTCAAAGAGCTGGAAGTCGAACTCATTGGAGGCGCGGGACTCCCAGAGGCGGAGGAAGTTGACGGTAGCGGTGCCGTAGCCCACGATGGGGATGTCGCAGGGGATGCCGACGAGGGCTTGCGAGTGGTGCCATGTGGGGCGGAGGTTGCCGGTATCATCGTAGTGTGTCTCGACGTAGCCGTAGAGGGGAACTTGGACGCGGCTCTTCGGGCGGCGAATGGGCCACGGGTTGCCGCCATGGAGCCAGTTGTCTGCATTTTCGGTCTGGTGCCCTTTTTCAAAAGACTGCCGGAAGAGGCCAAATTCATACATGATGCCGTAGCCGATAGCGGGATAGTCGAGCGTGGCGAGGGAGTCGAGGAAGCAGGCAGCAAGGCGCCCGAGACCGCCGTTCCCCAAGCCCATGTCGAGTTCTTCATCGAGGAGTTGCTGGATGTCCAGACCGAGTTCTCCCAACGCGGTAGTGGTGTTTTCGAGGAGGCCAAGGTTGCTGAGGTTGTTGTGCAGGAGGCGGCCCATTAGGTATTCGAGCGAGAGGTAGTGGACGCGGCGCGTGTTGGCGGCAACGTGGGTGGCCTGCGTGCGGATAAAGTAGTCGAGGGAACGGTCTTGGACCATTTGGCAAGTGGCGATCCACCAGTCATGGAGCTGGGCAGTAGTGGTGTCGCGGGCGAGGGAGCACTTGAGGTGGTGGAGGATGCCGCGTTTGATGGCGGCAACAGTGCTGCCGAGGTCATTGGTATCGGCGTTAACGCCGGTAATCGGCGTGGTGGTGGCGTTTGGCTGGAATTTACTCATGGTAGCTTTGTCAATGTGTGAAAGCAGGCTGCGTGCCGCAACGGAGGATTTGAGAGCAGAGGCGGACGAGGCGCAAGTGGAAAGGTGGAAAGCTCTCAGGCTTTCAGGAGCGGGACGTTGTATTGGGCTATGAGACGGTCGCGGGTGGCCAGCACGAGACCTTCATGCAAAGCCTGGGCAATCAACATGCGGTCAAACGGGTCGGCGTGTATCGGCGGTAACATGAGCGCTTTTTCAGCGTGAACCACTTGCACGGGTAACTCGTCAAAGCCATCCGCGCCCAACACCTGAGCGAGGCCGGGCGGCACCTTGAGGTGCCCCTTGGCGACCTTCAGCCCGATTTCCCAAATAGACGCTGCGCTGAAGAACACGGTGTTGTCTGCGTCGTGGATGGCGGCGAGCACAAGCGGGTGGAGTTTGCCGGGGTCGCTCAACCACCAGATCAAAACATGGGAATCGGCGAGGATTTTCATATTTTCGCACGCCGGGTGTTTTCAGCGACGTGGAGATGCCCTGATGGTAAAAACGACTCGTCCGACGGCAACAGTCCCGTGGAGGTATCGAGCAGGTCGTCCGTCTCCGGCTCCCAACAATCAGACGTTTCCCACACTTGCCCCTGCCATTGACCACCTTTACGCGGAGCCTTAACCGGTTTGAACGGGACGAGCCTCACGAGGGGTTTCCCGGCCTTGGCAAGGATGACTTCCTCGCCGGCAACGACCTGTTCCACCAGCCTCGACAAGTGAGTTTTTGCGGCTTGAATGTTAATGGTATTCATGGCATTAATGATTGAACTAAACTAAGTCTGGTCTGATTCGCGTCGAATGCAATATTTTTTCTAAATTTCCATCAGAATCCATCCCTCCACGACCAAGTTGAATGTCCTCCTCCTCCGTTGCTTTATCTTACTCCCCCCCTTTCGACCTTGCTTTGTGAAGTCGCCTGGAGTTCCTTGGCGGTCAGCGCGTTTCTACTTTCGGCAGGATAGCGGAAAAGCGCATTAATCCGCACTATTCTCCGCTCCGGCGCTTGACCCGAAGGCGTTCCCGCTCTTCATTGTCCCTCTTTCTGTTTTTTCTTTTCAACCATGTCGCACTATCTCGGATTCGACTCCAGCACACAGAGCCTCAAAGCTCTTATCATTGACGCCGCCGCAGGCAAAATCGCCGCCAGCGCGATCGTCCACTTCGGCAAAGATCTGCCCCAATACGCCTCGCCCGATGGCGTGCTCGCGCACGCTGACCCGGCAGTCAAGCATGCCGACCCGCTCATGTGGCTGGCAGCGCTCGACCTCGTGCTTAAGCGGCTGGCCGACGCCGGAGCACCGCTCGCTGCGGTGCGCGGCATCAGCGGCTCCGGGCAACAACACGGCTCGGTCTATCTGAACGCCACGGCGACGGCGACCTTTGCCCATCTCGATCCTGCACGTGAACTCTCGGCGCAGTTTGCCGGCGCTTTTTCACGCTCCACCTCGCCAATTTGGATGGACAGCTCCACGACGTCCGAAGTCCGCGAACTCGACGACGCCATCGGCAAGCGTCTGCAAGACGACACCGGCTCACCCGCCATCGA
This sequence comes from Puniceicoccales bacterium, assembly GCA_031284845.1. GTDB lineage: Bacteria > Verrucomicrobiota > Verrucomicrobiia > Opitutales > UBA953 > CALNBE01. The sequence continues at coordinate 6,357 of JAITXH010000172.1, forward strand.
GCGCTTCTCCGGCCCCCAAATCCGCCGTTTCTTCAAAACGGATCCCGCCGCCTACGCTGCCACTGTGCGCATCCACCTCGTCTCCTCTTTTCTCGCCTCAGTGCTCATCGGCGGCGATGCCCCGATTGACCACGGCGACGGAGCCGGCATGAATCTGCTCAACTTGCGCACCGGCAAATGGGATGCCGCCAGCGCCGACGCCACAGCACCCGGCCTCCTCGCTAAACTCCCGCGTGTGGGCGAGACTGGCAGCATCGCAGGAAAGCTCGCGCACTACTTCGCCAAATACGGCCTGCCCGCTGGCATCCCGGTAGCGCTCTGGACGGGCGACAATCCCGCAAGTCTCATCGGCATGGGCGCACACCGCCCCGGTAAGGCCGTGGTAAGCCTCGGCACGAGTGATACGGTGTTCGCCGCGCTCGATAAATTCCACACCGACCCGGACGGCTACGGCCATGTCTTCGGCAATCCAGCGGGCGGCTTTATGAGTTTAGCCTGTTTCAAAAACGGCTCCCTCGCGCGTGACCGCGTGCGCACAGAGACCGGCGTGGACTGGAAATTTTTTGACGCCACGGCGTTCGAGCAAACGAAGCCTGGCAATGAAGGCCGGCTGGCCCTGCCCTGGTTTGAGCATGAAATCACCCCGTCCGGACGTCCAATCGGACTGCGGGCGAACTTCGATTTCCCCGCCGCTCCCGCCGCTGTCCGCATCCGCGCCACAGTGGAAGGCCAAGTGCTCTCCCGCGCCGCGCATTCCGCCTGGGTGGGCAAATTCGACACCATCCGCGTGACCGGCGGAGCTTCGCGCAGCCGTGGCATTTTGCAAACGCTCGCTGATGTGTTTCAAGCGACAGTGGAGACCATCGCTGTAACGGATTCTGCCGCTTTGGGCGCGGCGCTCATTGCCGCACACGACACAGGCGGGTATTCCTTTGACGCGCTTGCTGCGCAGTTTTGCCCGACAGTGGAGACCGTTTTGCCGCGCCCGGAAAACGCCGCCGTTTACCGCGACCTTCTTCCTGCGCTCGCTTCCCTCGAGAAGTAGAGCCATTGGCCCACCGGTTAATGGCCACCGGAGAGATAGCGGGTCCCTCGCGGACAGGGGAACCATGTGTTCCACGCTCCGCGAAACAGACACAAAAAAACCTCCGGAAAAATTCCGGAGGTTTTTTTGGTTTTCGACGATGCGAAAATCAACGTTTGGAGAACTGGAAGCGCTTGCGGGCGCCGGGCTGACCGCTCTTCTTGCGCTCTTTCATGCGTCCGTCTCGCGTGAGCAAACCCGCTTTTTTGAGAACGCTGCGAAGCTCCGGATTCAATTTCTCCAGAGCGCGGGCAATGCCGTGCGATACAGCACCGGCCTGGCTGTTAGGCCCGCCGCCCTGCACGACGATGGCGGCATCAATCTGCCCTGCTACGCCTGCAGTCTGCAAGGGGCGCGTGGCGGCCTTGGCAAGAGCCTCAGTGTAGAAATACGTCTCAAGCTCCCGGTTGTTGACGGTGATTTTGCCGGTGCCGCTGGTAATGCGCACCCGGGCCGAGGAAGTTTTCCGGCGGCCAACGGCGACAAAGGTTTCTGTGGCGGTTTCGCTCATGGTTATAAAAAGGAGAGAGGTGGTGCGATTCAGCCCTTGTATGCGACCGGGTTTTGCGCGGCGTGCGGATGTTCGGCACCGGCATAAACCTTAAGTTTGGATAGCATTGCGCTGGAAAGTTTGTTTTTCGGAAGCATGCCTTTCACAGCGTGCTCAATGATGAACGCCGGCTTGCTGGCGCGCATGTGCGCCACATTGCGGCGGTAGGCTGTGCCGACCCAACCCGTGTAGAACATGTAGGTCTTGTCAGTCTCCTTACTGCCGGTGAGACGCACTTTGTCGGCATTAATCACGACGACATAGTCGCCTGTGTCAACGTGGGGCGTATAAGTGGGTTTATGACGTCCGCGCAATATGGCGGCAATCTTGACGGCGAGGCGTCCGAGCACTTGGTCTGCGGCGTCAACGACATACCATGTCTTTTCAGTATCGTTCGCGGTCTTGGCTAACGTGGTTTTCATTTCAAAAAAAGGAGGGCGCAAAATGCTTTCGCAGGGGAGTATGTCAATCCCTTTTCCAATAGTTTTTTTCTACAACTTGCAGAACAGGCTTTCGACGATTTTTGAAGCATGCGTTGAAATCTTTTTAATTTTCAGATAATTAAAAACTTACAAAAAGCATCCTGGTTCCCCATGAAATCTGCATCTCAGTAGGAAAACTTGACCCATGCGCCCCACCAGAAGTTATCTTTCGTGTTTCCGGAGAGCCGGATGTCATCTTTGCCGGAGCCATCGGAATTCCAGCCATAGCGCACGCCGCCGCCGATTTCGGTGAAGCCATTAGGGAGGCGGTAGGAGAGGTCAATGGAAGCGCCGGCGTAAGCGTAGGCGTTGTGCCACTTGGGCATGCCGGGGGCGCGCTGGTCGCCATTGGCGGCATCGGCAGTGAGGTAGCCCGCGAACACCTGTGCCGTGAGCGCGGCCCGCGGGAGGAAGGATGGCTCGTAGCGGTAAGTGATGTCTGCCTCGAAGGTGCTCTGTTTCAGGTTCAAATCGTAGTAGGCATAGACGGCGGCGGAAAGACCGCGCAACATCGGATAAAAGCCGCCAAAATCAACGCCCAGCCCGATGAATACTTCCTGACTGCGGTTGTAGTCGGGGCGGTTGGTGATGGAGTCTTGATAGCCGCCAGTCGGCCCGCCTGTCCAGCCGCCCGCTGCGAAATTATGACGCACGTCGTTTTTGTTCGGAAATGTGTAATAATTCCACCCGAGGAGGAGGCTGAAGTTTTCGTAGGCGATTTTGCCGCCCAGATTGAAGGTTAGCTCGCAGGCAGACTGCTCAATGGGCAGCATGGCAAAGACTCCGCCATCGAGGTAAAACCCCAGATTGCTGATAAGCGGAGGCAAGGTGTATTCCCCGCGGACTTGCGTCTGCGTGTTGAGGTCGGAGTGTTCTTTGCCCCGATAGACCCACTGGGATTCGACGCCAGTTTTTGCCTGAAGTGCGAGGGAAGAGAGAATGGAATCCAGCGATTGCGCCTCAAGGGAGCCAGCGCCTAAGACGCCTAGCATGACTGCGGTTGCGAGTGTTTTTTGCATAAATGGGTGACAAGCGAGTTGGAAAAATTGTGTGTGTAAGGCCCGGCGGGCCTATCCCGCATATTTCAAGAGAAGCGAAAAAGCCCTGTCCTGGACTTTAAACCGGAGTCGCCTGCCATCTTCCGGGAGACGCCTTTTCAGGGCGGGGCGGAAAAATCGCAAGCGGCAGACGGTCAAAAATATCGGACAAAACCAAACGCATCCTCGTGAGATATGCAGGCCAAGTTACTTTGAAGGCCCGGTGCTGCAAGGCGAAATTTTTTTCTGACTTTTCTAATAAATTCCCTCATGCTGCGTTCTAAGTGCAGAACCACAGGCCGGGCAGAGGATTTTTTCTTTTCAAAGCGGACAAATCATTTGGCTGGCCAGAAACGGGAAATCACGCTGGTTTCCCGTCCACACAAACACACGCGAATCCTCAACTCCTTGTAAGACCATGAACGACACCTCCCAAGAATTACCGCCACCGCCTGAAGATCCGCAGGCGCTCCCGATGGACACCTTTCCAGCGGATGGCTACCCAGCCGACGCGCTCCCCGATGACATGCTCCCGCCCCCGCCACCGCCACCCGTCACCAAGTGGCAGCAGTTTTGGCGCAGATTCGGCGGCGACGGTTTCCTCGTCTCGATGGGTATCCATGCAGTGCTCATCATCATCGCGCTGACGTGGGTGGTATCCCGCTTCGTAATCGCCAAAGAGCCGTCAACATTTACGACCGGTGCGGGCGGCGGCAACAGCGGCGACAAAGTCAGCATGCTCCAAAACAAAATCAAACCCAAGCACGCCCGCAATATCGCAAAGAACATGCCGAAGCTGGCGGCCAAGGGAACCCGAAGCTCTGTGGCAATACCCGAGATGCCTACCATGAACATGAGTGCGCTCGATAACAGCAGCAGTCTGGCCGGTTCAGGCTCCAAGGGGCTGGGCGGCGGCGCAGGCGGCGGAGTCGGGACGGGCATCGGACCGGGCTTTGGCGGAAAAGGCATGGTATCGCTCTTCGGCGCGAAGGGCTTCAATGTGCCGGGCCTCACGGGCACCTTCTACGATTTCAAGCAAACCTCCGGCGGGCAGAAGCAAGATCCGGGCGTAGGCGGCTACAAACAACTGGTGAATCATTTTATAAATACCGGATGGAGTGAAGCAGGGATGGGGAAGTTTTACAAATCGCCGACAAAGCTCTCCCTCCAGCAAGTCCTCATCCCCTACAGACAGGGCAATGCCGGCGAAGCACCCGCCGCATTTGAGGCAGCCGGCGTGGAAGCCAGCCGCTGGATGGTCCACTACAAAGGCACGGTCTCAGCGCCGTTCACCGGAAAGTTTCGTTTCGCCGGCACAGCCGATGACTGGATTACCGTGCGCTGGCAAAACCAGCTCGTGCTCGACAGCGGCTACGATATCATGGGCACGCCCACGGCATCCAAGAGCAAAGGTAAAAGCGCTCCCCCGAAGGTAGCGCGTTCCGGCGACACCTTTGTCATGTTCCCCGGGCGTCCTCCGATGCAAACGAGCCAATGGCTGGATGTGCGCCAAGGCTCAAGCTACCAGATCGAGATCGCCATGGGAGAAACGCCTGGCGGAGAGTTCTACGCCGTGCTGGCCTACGAAAAGGCGAGTGAAAAGGGTAAACTCTACCTGTTCCGCATGTCCCCCGACCCCTTGCCGGAGGCAGCTACAAACGGCTCCAAGGGGCAAATCCCGACTAATGTGGACTTGGGCGGCGGCGGTATCTGGCTGCCTAAAATGGCCACGAGAAACCGATAATGCGAATTCCCCCATTTTCTGAAAGTGACGCCACCGGGACCTGCTCCCGGTGGCGTCGTTTGTGCTCTGCCAACCACGGTAAAAGCCGCGCCACATGTCCGGTATAGATTTGCTTTTCTGGCTACCCGGCAGGCGGCGGCGCACCGGCGAGGTCACACCCGTGGAGAACACGCTCGGCTACGTGTTTCGCGACCCCGAGTTACTGCGCACCGCGCTCACCCATCCAAGCGTCAAAGCCTCCAATCCGGGAGCACCGGATTACCAGCGACTCGAATTTCTGGGCGATGCCGTCCTGGGGCTTGTCTTTGCGGAGACGCTCTACGCCGACGCCAGCGCCGGAGAAGGCGTGCTCACCGATGCGCGCACGCGGCTGGCACGCGGCAGCAGCCTGGCCTCAGTCGGCAGAAAGCTGGAATTGGGCCAGTGCCTCATCCTTCCGGAAAATGGCGATTCCGCCCGCATCCGCGACACGGATACAGCCCATGAAGACGCGCTGGAAGCGATATTCGGCGCTGTCTTTCTCGATGGCGGGCTGGATGCTGCACGCACACTCGCACAGCGCCTCTTCGCTGGAGAAATGCAGGTGGAGCCAGAGCGGATAGCGCAAAGCCGCTCGCCCAAAAACCGCCTGCAGGAGCTTGTGCAACAAGACGGCAAACCAGTCTCCGCTGAGCAGCGGCGCATTGAATACCGCCTGGCTGCCGAGTCGGGGCCGCCGCATGCGAGACATTTTGAAATGGAAGTATGGGTGGACGGCGTCTGTTGCGGGCGGGGTGCCGGAGTATCCAAGCGGGCAGCCAGTGAAGCGGCAGCGGAAGCGGCCTTGTCCGCACGGACAAACAGCGAGAGCTAAACCCGCACGACGGCTTCCGTAAACTGCCGGATAATGCCGCCAAAGTCCCCGTTGGAAAAAAATACCACGAGATGAGGCTTTTCCGGTGTCGCGGCAGAAGTCGCCTCCAGCAAGCCCTCCAGCAAAGCCTGATTGCCCGCAGTGGAAAGCGCATGGCGCCCGCGGCGCGTAAGCTCCCCGGCGATGGCAACGGTGTCCAGACGGTCCGCAGCGGCGTATTTTTCACCGCGATGGACAGGAGCCAACCATGCACTGTCTGCGACGGCGAGCGCCTCCGTAAAGGCGTCTTGCAGCACGCGGCGGACAGCCGTGTTGCTACGCGGCTCGAAGGCGGCATGCAAAAAGTGCTGCGGATAACGGCGGCGCAACGATTCCAGCGTCAACTTGATAGCCGTGGGATGGTGCCCGAAGTCCTCCAGCACAACAAGGCGGTCCGTGGAAACATGCTTCTCCTGGCGCCGTTTCACGCCCTGAAATCCGGCAAGCGAGCCGAGGCTTAACCGGGTCGGCTCCGCCGGATACAAGGCAAGCGCGGCAGCAGTGGCAGCCATGGCAGCGTTGCGTGCATTGAACAAGCCGGGCAACGTCCAACGCACTTCAGCCCAGAGCGCACCACGCCACAGCAGCGAAAAGGCCGCGCTCCCGCCGTCTTCGGAAAAATCCACAATGCGCGTATCGTTATCCGCGCCTATGCCGACACGCACGACCGGGCACCATGTGACGGGCACGGTAACTTGCGCCACATTGGCGTCGTCGCCATTGGCGATGATCGCGCCGTTGCGCGGGACAACGCGCGTGACATGGGAAAAGGTGCGCAACACATCGGGCAGATCGCGGAAGATGTCGGCATGGTCAAACTCGATGTTATTAATGAGAAGCAGCGACGGCAGGTATTGGATAAACTTGCTGCGCTTGTCGAAAAAGGCCGTGTCGTATTCATCGCCCTCGATGACAAACGGGCCGCCATCGTGCCCGGGAGCAGCTCCGCCTGGTATGTCTCGCGGGACGCCACCGACGAGCCAGCCGGGATCGGCCCCGTTGGCACGCAGGAGCGCAGCGGCAAGACAAGTCGTGGTGGTCTTGCCGTGCGTGCCGCTCACGACGAGATTTTGCCGCCGGTTGAGCACGTGGAGCCGCAGTAACTCCGGCAGCGAGACATAGGGGATGGCGCGTGTCTCGAGCAGCCATTCCACCTCCGGATGCCCGCGCGAGGCCACATTGCCCACGACGACGAGGTCGGGCCGGAGTGCGGCGAGCCGGGCGGCATCCCACCCTTCGAGGATGGTGATACCCGCGCCGCGCAACATATCCGACATGGGCGGATACACGCCCGTGTCAGAGCCGCTGACGGTGTGCCCAATGGCGCGCAGGAGCAACGCAGCATTGCCCATGGCGGCACCACAGATGCCGAGGAAGTAGATATGCATGGGGAGCACCGCCGCGGTTTACTTATTTATCCTCTTTGCGGAAGATAATCGTCTCGCCGTAAAATTCTCTGTCCCGCTCCTGCACATAGGAAGCTGCCGCCCACGGCAAAGCGTCTGCCTTGGGCCTGCTTCCGGGAGCGGTCAACTCCTCGCCCCGTGCTTTTGCGAATGCGTCAATGATATCAAAGAGAGAGTATGCGTAGGCACCCAGATCCGTGTATGTGAACGAGGCGACTTCCCGCGGCAATTTCTTCAAGCCCAAGCGCACATTGGGATCCTTGGAGGCCGGATTGCGCGGGTCTTTCAACTCTGCGATGACTTTATCCAGGAGGCTCCCCGCGCCAGCGGAGACAAGCAGGCGTTTGCCATACAAAGCGTAGGAAATGCTGGCTCCCCCGGTATCTTTCACGGTGCGCACTTTTACTCCCATGAAATCGCGTTCATCAAAAAGGGCGGCGGCACCACCCGGCGCTATTTTGCCTACTGCGGTTTCTACCATCGAGGTAAACTTATCGCTATCGCGCAACTCGAGCACATAGAGCTTACCCGCCGTGCGGAGAGCTTCCGCGCCAGTCTTGCCCGAATTGTCGTCGGCATTGGTGAGGATGGTGATGTCGTCTCCGATGTTCTCAAAAACTGCGGCGCGCAAATCAATATTTTCCTTGTCCTTCAACTCGCCTAATTTTCCGTCAATCTGCATCTTCCAGAACGGAATGGCCTGCGCGAGCAATAGCTCTAAATTTTTCCATGCCTGCTGCGTGTCGAACTTTGCAATGGCGAACATATAGGGACCGGCAGGCACAAAATCGGGCACCGTTGTCTCCAGAGGCTTGTATGTAATCAGAGACAGCAGGCCACGCTTCTCGGCATAGCTCCACGCCCCTTTGATCAAGACTTCTTCTGCTGTAAGCTCCCTGGACAGCCAGAGACCTTCCAGATTCTGGAGCGCGAGCGCGTTGAAGGCGACGGGGAGATTGACACCCACAGAGGCTCCGGCTTTGGCCCTCTCCGCGACATACTTACCGAGTTCGGTCACGGCGAGCGGCGCATTGAGCACCGCCAGTGCATCGGCCTTGCCTGCGGCATCGCGGCTGCGTTTCCAAAGCGCGGTAGTGCCAAAGCTGTCTTTGCGTCCGTTTTGCACAGCATCCACGAGTTCACGCAAGACGTTGGGTGCACTGGCATAGACGAAGGTCTTGTTTACGAGCGCCCAACCGCCGAGGCTGGTGGGGTCGTCTTTGCCGAAGGAAAGCTGGCGTTCATATAGCGTTACTCCCTGAAAATCGGTAGTGCCGTTTTTAGTCACCACGGGCACCTTGGAGCTGTTATCAGCGGCATCATCGGCGGGCGGTTCAGGCGGCGGGCCACCTTCCTGGTGCGCCTTGATCACTTTATACGCCCACTCGGAGATCTCATTCTTCTCTTCCGGCAGGAGGCCGGAGTCCGCCACCAGCCCGGCTATGGTCTTCTCGTCGGCGCTGGTATCCGCAATCCAGACATAGTCGTAAGGCAGATGCCCTTTTTCAGTCTTTGCGGTTTTGACTACGGCAAAAAGAACTTCGCCGGTTAACTCGCGCTGCAGCAATTCGAGATTTTTTTGAAAGTCACCACCCTTGCCGTCAGCTTTTAGCTTTTCCGTGAATTTTTTGATGGCGGGGGCGAAATAAGCATCCAGACCGGCTTTTTGGACGTCTTTCCATAGCGGGTGCTCTTTACCTTGTTTTTCAGCGAGCGGAACGTCGGCCACTTGGACTGCGACAAAGGTATCTGCCGGAAGGCTTTTTTCGTGTCTTGCGTCAACAAAGGGCACAAGCGCGAGCGTGGAGAGAAGCGTAACGCCCCCCTGCCGGAATATGGAGCTGATTTTCATGAGAGATGAGTTTTGGAGTGAAGTGTGGTTCTATTGAACTGAAAGTAGCGTCACACAGGCGTAAAAATGTCGAACTTGCCCGCATTTATTTTCCGCTGCCGGGAGATGGCGCTTCACCCTGCCCCGCTTGCGCCGCGCCGGAAGACGATTTCCCAGCCGGTGCCGACTTGGACTTTTTCGCCTTGGACGCGTCGTCCGCCGACTTTCGGGGAGCGGGCGTTTTCGTTGCCACCTGAGTCGCTTCCAGTGCTGTCGGCGGCGCATAATAACGATAGCCGGCATTGGGATTGGAAGGGTCGAATGCGTAGGCGTCCCGGTTGCGTAAAAAGTCTTTCACGGCGTCAACGGGGATGGCGAATCCAAGGCCTTCGGCGCCAGTCCGGACGATTTTCAGGTCATTCACGCCGACGACTTCTCCGTGCAAGTTGAAAAGCGGCCCGCCTGAGTTCCCCGGATTGATTTGCGCCGTAGTCTGCACGAGCAGGCGCGTGCCCATATTGCGATTGCGCAGGCTGACGATGCCCGATGAGACCGAGCGCTCCAGACCGAGTGGGCTGCCCACGGCGAAAACCGGTGCCCCCTGACGCAGATCCTCGGAGGAGCCGAGGGGCACGGTCGGGAAGATCTCCTTGTCCAGATTTTCTATTTTCAGCAAAGCGAGGTCGAGATGGCTGTCCACGGCAAGAATGCGCACATTGCTGTAAAGACGTTTTTGGATTTCCTTGCCCGAGCCTTTGAAGACAGTCACCGACACTTCGTTCTCACCGGCCACGACGTGATCATTGGTGATGACATAGCCATCGGGATGGATGATGAATCCGGAGCCTTGCCCGGACTGCGCCTTGATGAGCACGACGGCTTCGCCGATTTTTGCCGCCAGCTCGCGCACGCTGGACGCGCCCTCGCCGGAGCCTTCGCGGAAGAGGTCGGCGGTGAAATCGTTTTTGACCGCGTCGCCCTGCTTGAGCGGAAGCACAGAAGCGACGACATCCCGCGGGATGGTGAGCACGGTGAAACCAAGATCAACGACCACACGGTCGGTCTGGTTGCGCAACAACTCGCCCTGAATTTCGCCGCCCTGATTGAGTATCACCCGATGGGGAGCCGCTGCCAACGGGGCAGCAACTAGAGCGCATAAAGATAAAAGTAAAAACGAACGCATAAGAAAATTTTTGGATGAAGATAGTCGTGAGAAAGGCGGCGTCGAGGAAAGAAACCAATGTTCTGAACTCCGCCCGGCCCCGATGCCCCCGGCTCAATACTCCCAACGATAGGGATGGCGGGAGAGCAGTTTGCACCCGGTCTCCGTCACCACCACCACGTCTTCGATGCGGCAACCGCCAAGACCCGCATAATACAAGCCCGGCTCCACCGTCGTCACCATGCCCGGCTGGAGCGTCTCCGCGCCGCGCAAGCTCAAGGTGCGCTCTTCGTGGATGTCCAAACCGAGGCCGTGGCCGAGGCCATGGAAGAAACCTTCCTGATAACCGCTCTTGGGGTTCTCTCCGGTCGCGTAGCCTTGTTTTTCAAAAAAAGCCACCACCGCTTTGTGAATATCCATGCCGGAGGCACCGGGCTTTATCAGCGAAAATGCCAGTTGCTGGGCGGCTCGCACGGTCTTCACCAAACGGCGCTGCTCAGGCGATGAGACACCTTTCAAGTAAGTGCGCGTCATGTCGCCAAAATAGCCGGTGGCACTCACACGCGGGAAAATATCCACCACTATAAGCTGGTTTGCACCTATCGGCCCGCTGCCGCTGCAATGGCAATCCACAGCCTGATCGCCCGAAGCGGCAATCAATCCGGTGACATTCAACGCGCCTGCGCTCAGGCAAGCCTGCTCTATCGCCTGATGCAGCTTCTCCGAGGTGAGCACCTTTTTGCCATGCCAGACCTTGCCATTGTGGACTTCCGATTCTGTCAGGATTTTTTCAACAGCTTTGAACCCGGCCTCCGCTGCACGGTTACCGGCGCGGATGGACGCCTGCTCTTCCTCCGTCTTGAAGACGCGCTGCGGGAAAAACGGTGCCCCGCTGATTTCAAGCCGCAACCCGAGCTCCGTGACGCGCTTGTAGAGGCTGGCGGGGAAATCCGCCGGCACGGTAAATGCGCGCACCGCATTTCGCTTGGCGAGCGCCACGATCACCTCGGGCACGCCGGCGTCTTTGCTGAGGCGTTTTTGCTCCTCGATCAATTCCTGGAGGTTCAGCACCTCGTCGAGCACCGACTCCTTGCGGGCGCGGGTAACCTCCAGCAGCGAGACGACGCCGATACGCTTTCCCGCCACAGAGAACGCGAGCAAAGGGTCTCCAGCGTGAAAGCGGCTGAACCAAAGCATATCAGCATTGGAATTAGGCGTAGCGTAAAGAAGCACGTTTTTCGACGAATCAAACAAGGCCATGTCGCCGCCGATGTTTCACACTGTGTGCGGTGGGGTCAAGTAATTGCCCGCAAAAAAACCAAAGCAAAACTTGACCGCCGCAAGGCGTCCGCCCATAAGAGCCGCCGTTTCTTACCGCGGGTATCGTTCAGTGGTAGGACCCCACTCTTCCAAAGTGGTGACACCAGTTCGACCCTGGTTACCCGCACCAACTTCCGCGCCGCCATCGGGAAAAAAAGACAGATCAAGGTGCTGTAAGCCGGATTCTGTGCCGGCACCGCGAACGGCACCGGTCGCATTCATTCCTCTAGCCGTCGGCTTGCGCCAGCGACTCCGCCTTGCGGCGGTGCGACATACCCGGAAGCATAGGACGGGTCGCCCGCTTCCCTATTTTGTCTTGCACTGGATTGGGTTTGTCCTGCCGATCCCGTCACCGGGACCGCGGTAGGCTCTTACCCTACCTTTTCACCCTTACCGGGGCGAACCCCGGCGGTTTGTTTTCTGTGACACTTTCCGTCACCGGCCCTTGACGACCAGCGCCCGCGTTTTCACACGGAATCCTACCCTATAGTGTCCGGACTTTCCTCCCGGCGTAAACCGGGCGAATGCACGCACCTTGATCTGGGCGGCAGGCAACAATACGGCCCTGCCTCTTGCAAGAACAAACCCGCCTCCTTCCACGGAAATCCGCCCATGGCGCACAATCAAAGCCCAGCCTGCACTGCCGTCTGCCCGCTCTGCGCCGCGCCTTCCAGCGTAGCCGGCAAGCCGGTGTCCGTCCAATCGCCCGCGAGGAAAAGATTTCGCCATGCGGTCGCAGCACCAGGACGCAAGGAGGCTGCCTGCGGCGTCGCCGCAAAGGTGGCATTCGGGTATTTGCATACCACGCTGTCTTCGACTGGCACATGTGCCGTCTCCGGAAAAAACTTTGCCAGCTCCGCCCGTGCCCGCGTCGCAATCTCAGACACCGGCAAGGCCATCCAGTCTCCCGGACAACTTAATGTGAGCGCATAGTGTCCGGGTGCTTCCCTGAATATCCATTGCACGGGAGAATCCAACAGCCCTGAAAACCGTTCTGCGGTGAGTTCGCCTTTAGTAAATAGATGCACGTTCAAAATCGGCCTGCCTTGGATCTGCTTTGCAGCTACAGCCACCGGTGCAAGCTCCGGCAACAAGCGTGCCGCCGCCGCCCAGGGAACAGCCAGAATGAAAACATCGGCTTCGATAGCAGAGCCATCCGCAAGCAGGGCCGCAGTCACCTTATCTCCGGAAAACACCAGTTCGCTCACAGCCGCGCCCGTGCGCAGATCGCCGCCCGTGCCACGCAGTGCCAGTGCCAGTTCCGGAGCAAACAGCCGCGCCAGCGGCACCCGGCTGGTGATTATCGCGGAATCACCGATGCCTCCAAACAAAGTGCGGCGCAATGTCGCCGCCAGCAGAATGGCATCTCCGCTGGAAAGCGGTTCGTTGAGCGCAGCCACGCAAAACGGCTCCCACAGCGCACGGATGGCACCCGGCGTCTGCCGGTGTCTGGCCAGCCATGCCGCAGCGGTCTCACCGGAAGCAGGCAACCCGGCTCCCAGCCGCAACGCCAACCCGAGGCGCAAGATGGCCCAACGGTCCCGCCACGAGAGTCCGGAAAATCCGGCCAGCCCTGCGGCCAAATGCAAGGGCGCGGGCAACGCCCGCACAGCACGCAAGCGGCTGACGCCCCCGCCGGGCAAACGGTAAGGCACATCGAGGCACGCTGCCTCGTCCAGCTTGTCGCGCACGCCCAGCGTATCCGCGAGGCGGAGAAAGGCATGGTAGCAGCCGAACATAGCGTGATGCCCGTGATCAATTTCCACCTTGCCACCCCCGCACAGGAAACTGCCTGCACGCCCGCCGGGGGTCGCGTGCGCCTCCAGCAACGTCACCTCATGCCCGGCCCGGGCGGCCTCGGCAGCAGCAGCGGCTCCGGCGACTCCGCCTCCGATGACCACCACCGTTTTCGGCATAGAGACAGCGACCGGCGCACGGCGCACATCTTTCAACGCCCGGCGCAAGAGACGGATTTTTTCCCACTTGGAGAGGCGGATGCGCTCGCGGGTGAGCCGGAAACCGCGGGCCTTGATTTTCTCAAGAATCGCTTCGTAAAACGCGCCCATCACAAATGCGGCCTTGAGCGCGACGCGGTCTTCGGGCGCGACGAGCCGCCGCGCTTTGTTGAAATAATGTCTGGCGCGGAAATACTGGAGCCGGAACAAGCGCACGCACTGCGGGTTTTTCTCCGGCGCGGCAAGATCCTGCGTGGTGACGCCAAAGGCGCTCATCTCATCGCGGGGTAGATAAACACGCCCAAGCTCATGGTAATCCTCCACCACATCGCGCAGAATATTGGTGAACTGAAGCGCATAGCCGAGCGCGACGGCAAATTCCTCGGAAAGCGGCGCAACGCAGCCGAAAAGGCGTATGGACACCAGCCCAACGGCACTCGCCACGCCATAACAGTAGCGGCGGAGATCGGCGGCTGTGGCGTAGTCGCGAATGCCTATGTCCATCGCGCAGCCGTCGAGCAGGTCCAACAAAGGTTGCATGGGCACGGCATATTCGCGGACGACTCCGGCTAGCTCGCGGGCCAACGCGTCGTGAGGCGGTGTGCCGCCGGGTTGATCGAAATAACCGCGGATGACTGCACGCCAGACATCCAGAGCAGCACGCTTGGCCTCATCACTCCCCGGCTCGTCCACGATATCGTCGGCGACCCGGCAAAATGTGTAGAAGACCTCCATGGCACGCCGCCGCCGCGCATCCAGTCCCGCTATCTTGAAAGCGATTGCAAGATTGGACTGGCGGCGCGCTTGCGCCTGTTGCTGGTCATCGGTGGAAGCCACTGTAATGGGAAAATGAAACGGAGGAATAAAAACAAAGAATGCGGTTTGGAGAATGAAATAATCCTGAACATGCGCACATTTTAGCCCGCATCTTCCATGAGAACCGCTAAGCCCTTTGCCTAAGATTTTGAGCCGGACGCCATTTAGAGTTTCCCGGCATCTGCCGCACTGAGCCTGGAGCGGAAACCACAAGCGACAGACGGGAAAAACAGGTCTGCACAAAATGCTTTCCCCTTCTTCGATTTCGCTTATAAAAACAGCATCATGCGATTGATTTCATCCATTCTTTTATTTGCAGCAGCCTTGGTTCTGTGCGGCTGCAGTTCGTTTGAATCCCGGGCACGCGAACATAACGCCACGTTCACCGCCCTGCCCACCGCCACGCAGGAACGATTGCGTTCCGGCGATGTCGCCCTCGGAGATACCCCGGAAATGGTGTATCTCGCATGGGGCGAGCCTGACCGCAAAAGCACGCGAAAAAATGCAGCCGGCATCAGTGAGCAATGGCTGTATTACCAGCATCACGTCCAATACTCCACGGGGGTAGTTTTCGGAGGCGGCCCCCGCTTTTTCCGCGGACCGGGCGGACGAGCGGTCTTTGTATCCCCATCTACGACCTGGGTTGATTATTATGAGACGGGAGACTCGCTCTGGCGTCAGGTGACCTTTAGTGATGGCAAGGTAACGGAAGTCCTCCGGTGAGTTTTCGCCTGTCGCTTGAATCGCAAACGCCATTCGTCTCAGAATCTTAATCAAATCCATTTCGCCCCTCCTGAAAAATGCGGGTTAAATTCGCCTTGAGCGGACGCGCACGCACGCTATTACCTCCTGAGTTTAAAAATGAGCACAAGTCCCGCCAATTTCACCAGCACCGTTCCGGTGCGTGTTTATGATGCCCGATTTCAGGTTACGCCAGAGTATCGCGACAGCCTTCCCGATATGCAAAATACCGATGGGTCTCAGATTCAGGGTGCCAATGTGCCCATCTTGCAAGTGGGCATTTCCAACTTCCGCCTCCCGCTCCGCTTCCATGTCGGGCACGGCGCGCCAATCACGCTGGAGACCTCCATCACGGGGACAGTCTCCCTCGCAGCCGATCACAAGGGCATCAACATGTCGCGCATCATGCGCGGTTTCTACGGGTTCAAAGATCGCGTGTTCACGCCGGAGGTGCTCGAGGAAGTGCTGCAACATTACAAAGATGACCTCGGCAGCAGCCGGGCGCGGATCCGGCTCGCCTTCAACTACCCCATGCTCCAGACCAGCCTGCGCAGCGGGCTTGAAGGCTACCAGTATTACCAGTGCGCTTATGAGGGATTGACGGACGACCTCAACCGCTTCCGCCGCATCATTTACTTCGATTACATTTATTCTTCTGCGTGCCCGTGCTCGGTGGAGCTTTCCGAACATGCCCGCGACGCGCGTAATATTTTCGGCGTCCCGCATTCGCAACGTTCAAAGGCCCGTGTCATCGCAGAAATCGCCGACGGTGCCCACTGCGGCATTGAAGACATTCAGGCGCACTGCCTGGAGGCGTTGCGCACGGAAACTCAAGTCATGGTGAAGCGCGAGGACGAACAGGCCTTTGCCGAAATGAATGGCGCTTACGTAAAATTTGTCGAAGATGCCGCCCGTCTGGTCTATGAGCAGCTCAACACCGATCAGCGCATCAAGGATTTTCAGGTAGCCTGCGCACATCTCGAATCGCTGCATTCACATGACGCGGTGGCAGTCATCAACAAAGGATTGCCCAACGGCCTCGGCGCGGATTTTGCCGATTTCAAAGATCTGGTTTGCTAGCAAGAAATGCGTCCGGATGAAGTATTCCGGTTAAAAACATTTTATCACGGGAAAGTAGCTCAGAGGATAGAGCAACTGCCTTCTAAGCAGTGGGCCGCGGGTTCGAGTCCCGCCTTTCCCGCCATTTTAAG
>JAITXH010000175.1 GCA_031284845.1 Puniceicoccales bacterium
GTTTTGACGCGCCCTTCCATGATTTCAGGAGAGCCTGTGTGCTCGCTCACATCCGTGACGGGGATGCTGTTTTCGCGAAGCTGCTTAGCGGTCCCTCCGGTGGAGAGCAACGTGTAGCCGTGTTTTTCGACAAGAGAGCGCGCAAACGGCACAAGGCCGATTTTGTCGCTCACGGAAAGGAGTGCGAACTTAGACATGAAGGGAGGGAGTAAAAATTAAAAAATTAAAAATTAAAAATTGATACATTTACGCAATCTCCGCCTTTGGCGCTGGAGGAGTCGAGACGGCTCCTGATCCCTGCGGGACGCGAGGCACACTTCCCCCGCAGCAACGCAAGGCACACTTCTTTCCCTTTAAGCAATAAACCAGCCTCTCCTTACAGGCCTTTGGTCTTTGTGTATTTCGGTACACCTTGCGCCTTCGCGCGTGCACGCAGGCGCAGGCCATTCAAGCGGATAAAGCCCGTCGCATCGCTTTGGTTATACCAACTCTTCACACCCTCCATCGAAGCGATGTTTTCGTCGTAGAGCGAATACTGCGACTTGCGCCCGCAAGTGATGATATTTCCTTTGTAAAGTTTCAGCCGGACGGTGCCCGTGACGTATTCCTGGCTTTTGTCTATGAATGCCTGCAAGCACTCGCGTTCCGGTGCGAACCAGAATCCGTTGTAAATCAGTTCCGCATATTGGGGCACCAGAGAGTCCCGCAAGTGTTGCACATCGCGGTCGAGCGTGAGCGTTTCGATTTGCCGGTGGGCATGCGTGAGAATGGTGCCGCCGGGTGTCTCATACACGCCGCGGCTTTTCATGCCGACAAAGCGGTTTTCCACGAGATCCACGCGCCCGATACCGTGTTTGCCGCCCAGCTTGTTGAGCACTTTCATCACTGCGCCCGGCGTGAGCTGCTTGCCGTTCACCGCCACGCAATCGCCTTTGACGAAATCAAGTTCGACGTATTCGGATTTATCCGGCGCGTCTTCGGGCGAAACCGACAGCTTGAACATCGTCTTATTTTCTTTGACGGTCGGGTCGAACCACGGGTCTTCGAGGATGCCTGCTTCGTAGGAAATGTGCAGCAAGTTGCGATCCATGGAATAGGGTTTTTTGAGCGAAGCCTCGACGGGGATTTTATGTTCCCGGCAATACGTGATCATCTCGGCGCGGCCTGGGAAAAGCTCGCGATAGGCGTCAATCTTCCAAGGGGCGATGATTTGCAGATCGGGGGCGAGTGCCATGTAAGTCAGCTCGAAGCGGCATTGGTCGTTACCTTTGCCTGTGGCTCCGTGAGCCACAGTATCGGCGCGTTCTTTTTTGGCGATGTCCACTTGCGCCTTGGCGATGAGCGGGCGGGCGATGGAGGTGCCCAGATAATACTGGCTCTCGTAGATGGCGTTGGCACGCACCATGGGGAAGATGAAGTCGCGGGCGAACTCTTCAACGAGGTCGAGCGTGTAGTGCTTTGAGGCACCAGTGGCCTTGGCCTTTTTATCAAGCCCCTTCAGTTCTTCTTCCTGGCCGATATTGGCGGCGAATGTGATTATTTCGGCGTCGTAGGTTTCTTTGAGCCATTTGACGATGACGGACGTGTCGAGGCCGCCAGAGTATGCGAGGACGATTTTCATGTAAGGGGGGCAGGTTGGAAAAAATCGGGGTGGATGAAAAGGTTTTTCCGGGCCTTGTGCGCTTTCTTGACAATCTGCGGCAGAGCAAGCACACAGCGGAATGTCAAAACCTGCATTTGCCCGGATGGCGGAACGGTAGACGCTGTGGACTTAAAATCCATTGCCAGTAATGGCGTGAGGGTTCGATTCCCTCTCTGGGCACCAGCAGAAAAGCGGAAGAGCGCTTGGGCGGCTAAAGGCTGGGGATGCCCTCATTTCCGCGTATGCCCGCTCATTCATCCGGGCGCTTGTGGCGCCCGTGGCGCAAGATATCCCAGATCAGATACAGAGTGAAACTAAGCGCCAGTGCATAGCCCACCATGCCCAGATGGGGCGGGAATTGCCAGAGGTCTTTCTGCCCGCGCACGAGTAGCGAGGAGCCGACGAGCAATGCGGCGACGATGACGGCGAGCACGAGGCGGTTTACGGCGATCTCGATGGTGCCACGGAATTGCTCAAGCCCACTGTGTTCGATGTTCAGCGAGGCCTCGCCCTCTTCCAGTTGCCGCAGAAAACGACTGGCGGAGCCGGGGATCTCCCGGATTTGCGCGATGTTTGAGGCAAGCTCCCAATAGCCGAGCTTGGCCAGCGTGAAAGGGCTCCAGCGCTCCATCTGCAGTTTGTGCAAAAAGTGGCGCGCATGGGTTTGCAAGTCGAAGTCGGGGTCGAGCTGGTGCCCGGATTCTTCGATGGCGAGCACGGCTTTGGCAAGCAAGGTATAGTCTCTGGCAAGGGGGATGCCGTGCCGGGCAAAGACGCGCAGCAAATCTATCATCGCGTTGCCGAACTGGCCCGGAGATTCCGCCAAATCGCGGTGCCGCCGCAAAACCTGCCCGACTTCCGTCTCCAGCCTGGTGCGGTCGAGGCGCTTTTTCATTCCGCTGACGAGCAGCGCCTGTAAGACTTTTTCGGGGTCCTGCCCGGCGACAGCGCCGAAGAGATCCGCCAGCATGTAGCGCATCCGCCGCGTGAGACTGCCCGCCAGCCCCCAGTCTATCATGCACAAGCGCCCGTCCGCAGTGACCAGCAAATTCCCCGAATGCGGGTCGGCATGGAAAAAGCCGTCCAGAAATATCTGGCGGAAAACGGAGGCCGCGCCGGCTGCGGCGAGATGCACGGCGGTCTCGTGCGGGATGCCGGGGTGGCCCGGCGGGAGGCCGTCCACCCACTCAGTGACGAGCAAGCGCGAGGTGCCCTGGCTCTCGAACACCTGCGGGGCAAAAACGGCGGGAAAGGGGTTGGCTGCGTTGAAGTGCGACGCGTTGCGCGCCTCGATGGTGAAATCAAGCTCCTGGAGCAACCCGGCAGCAGCCTCGCTGACGACGGTCGGGAGCGCAAACACCCGTAACTCGGGGAAACGCTCATGGGCGCGTTGCGCCAGCCATGCCAGTATTTCCAAATCGGCACGCATGGCGCGGCGCACGCCGGGGCGCTGTAGCTTTACGGCCACAGCACGCCCATTCTCCTTGAGCCGGGCGCGATAGACCTGCCCGATTGAGCCACAGGCAACAGGCGTAGTGTCAAACTCCAAAAAGTGCTCTTCCAGCCCTCCGCGCAATTCACCGGTGAAGACGCGGGACATGGCCTCCCACGGCACAGGCGACACCTGATCGCGCAGACGGCGCAACTCGGCCAAAAGCGGATCGGGAAGGAGGTCATCACGCGTGCTCGCGATTTGAGCGAGCTTCACAAACGTGGGACCGAGCTGCTCGCACGTCACGCGGATGCGCTGCCAGATGGTGAGGTTTTGGGCGGGGATGTGGATGAACTTCGCAAGCCAGGACGAGGGGGCATCCACCTGTTCCAAA
This sequence comes from Puniceicoccales bacterium, assembly GCA_031284845.1. Lineage (GTDB taxonomy): Bacteria > Verrucomicrobiota > Verrucomicrobiia > Opitutales > UBA953 > CALNBE01. The sequence continues at coordinate 3,469 of JAITXH010000175.1, forward strand.
AATTCCAGAAAACCGTTTTTAACGAGGACGGTAAAAATCTCCTTCGCACGCACCACATTTTTGATGAGGGCGATGGCTTTGACTGGCGCGGAACGTTTGGACTGCGGCGCGGACATGTGTCGTGTGCGTATGGTGGGGGCAAAGCCAAAACACGGCGCTCAACATCCGGCGGGCGGAACCGCCTGCTGCCACTCCCCCCCCCCCCGGCACGGATGCCGTGCGGGCATACGGAAGGCGGAGAGTGTGTGCGTACGGATGTTGTGCGCCGTGCCCGGCTCAGCTCTCCGGGGTGCTACTGGGTTGCGCGGCGGGCGTGGTCTCGATCGCAAATTGCGCGCGTAGCGCAGCCTGCTCCAGCACGGCGACACGCGCCTCCAGTGCGGAAAGCTCGCCACGGCGCACGAAGGGGGCTTTTTGCAGGACATCGCTCACCTTCGAAACGACATCTTCCTTGGCTTTTTCCCACCGGCTTTCACCAGTGCTCACAAGTTTCTCGGCAAAGTGCCGGGCTTCTTCCGGGGTGATTTTCCCCTTCTCTATCCAGTCGTGCAGTGCGCTTTCAATCGCATCTTTGGTGACGACGGCGGCGCCGAGTCCGGCGAGGAGTGTTTTTTTTACGGTGTCTATCATGTTCGTTCTCGGTTTGTTGTTTTATTGCTTTGGATAATGGAGGGCAACGTGTGCCACCCTCCGGTATAATCGAATCTGCTCAATCAATGGTGAAAATGGTGCCGCCGAGTTTGCTGATGGAAATCACACCCGAAGTGGCCTCTGCAGCATTCCCGGTGACGGTTGCCCCGTTGCGCAACACCTGCACTTCGCGCCCGGAGTAAAGGTCCCGGAAGCTTTTGTAAAACGAGACCAGCTCTTTCCGGTTGGCGACGGAAAACTCGACCGTCTTGGCATGTGTCGTGGCGGGATAGGTCTTCACGACAAAGGAACCAGCCATCCTTTCATAGCTGTTTTGTATCTGTTCATCAGCCTTGGCCAGCGGCTCAGCAATCGCAGACGGCGTCGAAGGCGTCGTAGTGCCGACCGCATCCTGCGTCGTATCGGAGACGGCGGCGGTCGCGTGTTGCGCGGTTGCCTCAAGCGAGACCGGGCGTGCATTATAGATGCGCAGGAGTTGGTTGGACTCCGCCATATCCACGACCACCTCGCTGACGACGAGCGGCCCCGTGGTGTATTCTTGAAACGAGACGGAGATAACCCGGTCCACGCGTCCGTAAAACTCCTGCTCCGTGCCTCCGATTTGGATGGCAAAAATGCCGCGGTTGGGGATGGCATCCTGTTTGATTTTTCCGGCGGACGCCGTGGGCGCGGTTGCAGCGCAGAGCGTAAGAACCGCCGCGGAAACCAAAGAAAAAAAGCGCAAGTTCATGGTGAGAAATTGTGGACGCCGATGTTCCCGTGCCAAGCGTGAAAGGCGCTTATTTTCCAGAAAATGGAAAATGTCCGGACAGCCTGCTTGCATTTTCGCAAAACAGGCGGAACAGGCGAAGCCGTTTTTATTTCTAATTTTCCGTTTTTTCATTTTCATCACCGCTTCCATGTCTTCGACAAACCTCACTTTCCCCGACGCCGCAACACACCGTGCGTGGCTTGCCGGGCAGGCTGCCCTGCCAGCGGGCTTCCGCGTCGGCACCACACGCTTTAACTTCACTCCACAGGAGGCGCCCAAGCCCGCCTCGATGACGCTCACCCTCATCACACTCGACGCTCCCACGCCGGACTTTGCCGCCGTGTTTACCAGAAACGCCTTCCCCGGTGCGCCCATCATTGTCGGACGCCGCCGCCTCGGCGAACCCACGCTGGGCGCAATCCTCGTGAACAACAAAATCTCCAACGTCTGCGCCCCGGGAGGCGTGGAGACGGCAGAGCGCATCTGCGCCGGAGCCGCCCGCCTGCTTGGGCTTGAGCCGGAGCAAGTGCTGCCATCGTCCACGGGCGTCATCGGCTGGCGTTTGCCTGAACCGGCCATCCTCGCCGCCCTGCCCGCCGCCGTCGCCACGCTCGATAACACCTCCGTCCTGCCCGCCGCTGAAGGCATCGTCACGACCGATCTTTACCCCAAGATCCGCCGCGCCGCAGTGGGCGCGGGAAGCATCGTAGCCATCGGCAAAGGTGCGGGAATGATTGAGCCAAACCTCGCCACCATGCTCGTTTACATCCTTACCGATCTCGCCGTCCCGCGCGACACACTGCGCACATTACTCGCCGGGGCCGTCGCCTCCAGCTTCAACACCATCAGCATAGACAGCGACATGAGCACTTCGGACACCGTGGCACTCCTCTCATCGGGGAAAGTGCCGTGCTCCGACCTCGCCGCCTTTGAAGCAGCGCTGGGCCTCGTATGCCGCGACCTGGCCGAAGATATCGTGCGCAACGGCGAGGGCGTCCACCACGTCGTGCGCGTCGCCGTGACCGGGGCGCCAGACACCGCGACAGCGCAGGCGCTGGGCAAGGCCATCATCAACGCACCGCTCTTCAAATGTGCCGTGGCGGGCAACGATCCCAATGTCGGGCGGCTCGTGCAGGCCATCGGCAAATATGCCGGCAAGGACGCGCCCGGGCTGGACCTCTCCCACCTGCGCGCATCCATCGGCGGCATCGAGATTTTCGCAGACGGCGTGTTCCGTCTCGACCCTGCGAAAGAAACCGCCCTCGTCGCACACTTGCGCACCGCAGAGCTTTATGCCAGCGCACCGGACGCAACGGGCTTTTTTGCTCCCCCGGTGCGCTTCCCCGCGCATGAGCGCACCGTGGAAATCGCCGTGGATCTAGCTTTGGGCAACGCCGGAGCCACCGTCTTGGGGGCCGACCTCACCCACGAATACGTCAGCGAAAATGCAGATTACAGAAGTTGATTTCCAAAAATAAAAAAACACAGCGGCTCCTCTCTACACAACGCCCCTTGCCCCCTCCCTCCATACTTGAGCACCATGACCATTCCGCCTCGCCGGCCATTTTCCATTTTTAATTCCCAAACTCTCCCGATTTCTTCCTTTTGGAAGAAGTCACTTACTTGACGTTTTTCATGTCTTCCGATTTCAAAACGACGCCTCTGATGCGTCAATATTGGGAGTATCGCAATAAACTCCCTTCCGACGTCCTCCTGCTCTTCCGGGTGGGGGACTTTTACGAGATGTTCGACCACGATGCCGAAGTCGGTGCCCGCGCCCTCAGCATCACCCTCACCCAGCGAGCAGGGTCCGCTCTGGCAGGCGTGCCCTACCACGCCGTCCACAGCTACATCCCTCGCCTGCTCGCCGCCGGGCACCGCGTCGCCATCTGCGAACAAATGGAGACACCCGTCCCCGGAAAGCTCGTCGCCCGCTCCCTCTCCCGCATCCTCTCGCCCGGCACCGCCATCGAAGATGCCCACCTCGACGCCCGGCGAAACAACTACCTCCTCGCACTGGAAGCCGGAAAACACGAGACCCTGCACGCCGCCTGGCTCGACCTCTCCACCGCAGAATTTCGCGTCGCCTCCGGCTCCGCGGCCTCCCTCCTCCCCGTGCTCGCCGCCATCGCCCCGCGGGAAGTCCTCCTCCCGGATGACGCCGCAGCCAGCATCGCCCTTCAAAAAATCCCCGCCACCGCCGCCTTTTTAGACACCCAAGCCCTCACCCGGCTCCCCGCCTGGCAGTTTGATCCCGTCTCCGGCGAGCGCACTGTCTCAGAAAACCTCGGCGTCCTCAACCTTCAGGGCTTCGGCATCGAAGCCGGCCACCCGGCCCTCGGCCCAGCCGGCGCAGTGCTCGCCTACGCCACCGACAGCCTCTGCCAAAAACCCAAAAACCTGTATCAGATTTCTGAATACAAACCCGCCGGCGCCCTCGTCATAGATCAAGCCTCCCAGCGCAACCTCGAACTCTTCCGTGGCAGCACCGGCACGCGCATCGGCTCCCTTCTGGAAGCCATTGACGGCACCGTGACCTCGCCCGGAGCACGCCTCGTCGAGCAATGGCTCGCTACCCCGCCAGCCGCTACAGCCACTACCCACAGCCGCCAACAGCATGTGAGCGACCTCGTGCGCCATCCGGGCGTCGTCACCCGCATCCAAGAGCAACTCCACTTCGTGCGCGACATCGCCCGCATCCTCTCCCGCCTCCAAAACCGCATCCGCAACCCGCGCGAACTCGGCGGCATCCGCGACACCCTGCGCCTGCTACCCATCATCCGCGAAGAAGCCGCCTCCCTCACCGGCACCTCTGTGGCCACCCTCGCCGAAAGCATCGAGCCTTGCACCAGTCTGCGCCTGCTCCTCGATTCCGCCCTCGCCGATGAACTTCCCGGAGACCTCACCGAAGGCGGTGTCGTGCGCCAAGGCTACGACGCCGATCTGGACCGCCTCCGCTCACTCGCCAGCGACAGCAAGTCCTGGGTCGCCGCCCTTGAGCGCAGCGAACAAGCGCGCACTGGCATCAAAAATCTCAAAATCCGTTACAACGGCGCTTTTGGCTATCTCATCGAAGTCACCAAATCCAACCTCCACCTCGTCCCTTCCGACTACATCCGCCGCCAGACGCTCACCAATGTCGAGCGCTACATCACCGGAGAGCTTAAACAAAAAGAAAAGGAAATCCTACGCGCCGACGAGTTCGCCCTCACCCGCGAAAGCGAGATATTTCAAACCCTCGTCGAACGCATCCATAAGTACTCCATCTTCCTGCAACACACCGCCACCACACTCGCCCAGCTTGATGTCTATTGCGGTTGGGCCGCCCTCGCACGCCAGTGGAATTACTGCCGCCCCGAAGTGGACGGCAGCGACCTCCTCGAAATAGAGCAAGGCCGCCACCCCGTCGTCGAGCAAATGCTCCAGAAGCGCGGCAACACCCAGGCCTTTGTCCCCAACGACACCAGCCTCCAATCCACCGGTGCGCAAATCGCCCTCCTCACCGGCCCCAACATGGCCGGTAAATCTACCTACATCCGCCAGGTCGCCCTCATCGCCCTCATGGCGCAAATCGGGTGCTGGGTCCCCGCCAAACGCGCCCGCATCGGCATTGTGGACCGCCTCTTCTGCCGCGTCGGAGCCAGCGACGAGCTTGCCCGCGGCAACTCCACATTCATGGTCGAGATGAATGAGACCGCCAACATCCTCAACAACGCCACCCCGGCCAGCCTCGTTATTCTCGACGAAATCGGACGCGGCACCAGCACCTACGACGGTATCAGCATCGCATGGTCTGTCGCCGAATACTTGCATGGCGAGGGCGACCGTGGCCCGCGCACCCTTTTTGCCACGCATTACCACGAGTTGACCCGCCTTCAAGACACCCTTCCCCGCCTGCGCAACTACTGTGTAGCCGTAAAAGAGTGGAACGATGAAATCATCTTTGTGCGCCAGGTCATTCCCGGTGCCGCCGACCGCTCCTACGGCATCCACGTCGCCCGCCTCGCCGGACTGCCCGCCGCTGTGGTAACACGCGCCAATGCCATACTCGCCGACATGGAAAGCGGCAGTGCCGCCTTCATGCAAAGTGCCAAACGACGGCCACCGGCAAAGAAGAAACAAGGGCAACCCGACGACATCTCCGCCTCCCCGCCCCTTCGCGCCGCCCCGCCCGTGCTTCCTCCGGACGACGGGCAACTCGAGCTATTTTAACCCGCCTGCTCCGCCCCAACTCATTTTTAACCACGGATGACACGGATATTTGGGGATGGCCGTCGTGATTGGAATGATCGCCCGGAACGGAAGGCGTCTTTTTGGAGGCGGGTCTTCCGATTCCAGCGGGCATCTTAAATATCCGTGTAATCCGTGGTTAAATAAGCGTGTGCTCCGTCACCAAAGTATTTTTTAACCACATATTTCACAGGCGATTTTAGGATAGGAGGATGTTTTTTTGTGTTTTTTCGTGGCTAAATCATTTGCCGGAGGATGCGCATCCAGTAAATTTATCCGTGATAAGCACGCGGGACGGGGTCGCCGAAGTAAAATAAAATGTCTCCGCTGCAGGCAGCAGCACATTGTCGCCCAACGAAATTGTCGAACCATCCACCTCAGTCAACGCGCCACTGACAACGCTGACTATCGCCGGTTCACCGGGAATCGTCGCCGGGAGCACTTCGCCAGCTCCGAGAGCAAATGCACGCACGCGAAACTCCGCGCAATCTGCAATGCATAACTCGCCCTTGGCATGGGAAAGCGGCTGTGGTTCAAAATCGTCAAAGTTGATACATCGCATGGCCTCTGCGATGTGCAAACGGCGCGCACGCCCCCAATCGCACACCCGGTAAGTGGTGTCCGCATTCTGCTGGATTTCCAAAATGAGACACCCGGCGTCAATTGCGTGAAGGCGCCCGCTCGGTGTAAAAATGGCATCGCCGGCCCGCACCGGGAAACGGTGCAAGAGCGCCTCCACTGCGCCACCGGCGAGTGCCTGCTGAAAGCGTTCGCGTGTGACCCCTTTGCGCAATCCCGCGATTATCGCTGCCTGCGGTTCAGCGTGAGCCACATACCACACTTCGTTCTTATATTCGCCGCCAAACACTTCGGCGAGCTCTGCGGGCGGGTGCACCTGCAAACTAAGCCGTTGTTGGCAGGATATCCATTTGACGAGGACGGGGAAGCGCTGCTTTGGCCTCCAGTGGGCGCCCATGAGCCACTTCGTTTTTTTTACGATAAGCTCATGCAACAGGCTTCCTTCCTCTTTGCCTGTGCCTACGCGGGATTCTGCCTCCGGGCGGTCGGCAATTTCCCAACTCTCGCCAGCCGGTATAGGTAGCCCTGCCAAATCCCGCCGTAAATGTGTCGAAAAGTCAGCACCACCCCAAACACGCTCCTGATAAATCGGTTCAAACCGGAGAAAACGCATCCCCGCATTTGCTAAGGTAAAAATTGTCCAAATCAACCCGTATGTTTCGTGAGTTCACCGGAAACCGGAAGTTGCGAGTAACTGGTGCTATTCCTGATGCCCGGCGTCCGGTCTCGGATGCCCGATGCGCACGAGAAAATTCCGCAGGCTCTTATCTGCCAGTATCACTTTCATCTCCTCCAGACTGACGCCATAGACATGCAGTTCCTGTTTTGCTCCCTTGGCGACGACGGTTACGCGCAACGCCCCTTTTTGCGGGCTTACCTTGATCGTGTGTCCACCTGCGCCGACACGCGCTTCAATTACCCCGCGCGATACGCGCCCACGCGCGTCGAGCAGCGCTACAAGCGGTTTGGCGGCGTCTATTACCGTGGAATGCGTGCCTGCTCTGCCTTTTGCCATACGTCGTTTGCCCGGTATTTTGCTTGTCTGGCACCTGTTGATTCCGATCGCCCTGCCCCGGGAATTTCGCCGGAAACCCCAGGCGGCATCCAGTTCAAAATCTCAGGCGAGTCTTTCCCGTTTCTCATAAAATATGCGAATTAACGTTGTCCGAATAAGGCGGTGCCCACGCGCACTATCGTGCTCCCGGCGGCAATGGCGGCATCGAGATCTCCGCTCATGCCCATGGATAACTCCGGAAGCGTGAGACCCAAGCGCTCCGCCAAGGTATCGCGCCATCCGCGCAATGTGTCAAAGGCGCGCCGCGCCACATCCGGATCGGCGTCCAGCGCCGGGACAGTCATCAGCCCTTCCACGCGCAGGGCGGGCAAGGCTGCCGCTGCTGCTGCCAGGCGCTGTATGGCATCGAAATCTGCGGCACCGAATTTGGCAGGGTCGCCTCCGGCATTGCCTTGAATCAATACAGGCATGACTTTCCCCGCTTCCTCGCACAAGCGTGCCAGACGCACAGCCAACTCCGGTGAATCCAGAGATTGCACGCGGTCAAACACCGCCACGGCCTGCTTGACCTTGTTGGACTGTAAGTGCCCGATAAGCTCCCAGCGCAACTCAGGCGGAGCGGACGGGCGCTTCTCCACTGCCTCCTGAACGCGATTCTCCCCGACGGCGGTGATACCGGCGGCGTGCGCATAGGCGGCGGCGTCCACCGGATGCGTTTTTGTCACCGCGAGCAATGCCACGGATTGCGGCGCCCGCCCGCAAGCCGCGCAAGCAGCATCAATACGGGCACGCACTGCGGCCAGATTGCTTAAAAAATCGGCATAGCTGATCATCAGTCCATGCAATGCGGATGCCCCGGAAACGGCAAAGCAAATTGTGCCCGTGCCTACCTCCGGAGATGATAGTGGAAGCGGCGTCCCGCCGCTTGTCCTTCGGAGCAAAGCAAATTGTGCCCGCGCCTGCCTCCGGAGGCGATCGTGGAAACGGCGTCTCGCCGCTTGTCCTGTGGGCAAAGCAAATTGCCGGAATACATTTTATAACCTGAAGAGCAAAAACTGTAACAAGTTAATAATTAAAAAATTAAACAGACATTGGCGAATTTGTTGAAAATATTCAAGCTAGACAGTCTATAAGTTTCTTTTATGGGGAAAACCCATGCACATTGAAAACTACAAGACATTTTCGGATTTAGTGGATAGCCAAAGTTTTTCCCGTGCGGCCAAGCTCAATGGCATCACCCAATCTGCCGTCAGCCAGCAATTGCGTGCTATGGAGAAGCATTTCAATGTGCTCATCGTGGATCGCAGCCAGAAGCAATTCCGGCTGACTCGCGAGGGAGAAAAAATCCATGAATCCACCAAGGACATCATCCATCGCTATAACCAAATGATAAGCGAGCTGCAGGAGATGAAGCGCGTCATCAGCGGCACCATCCACATCTCCACGATTTACAGCATCGGGCTGCACGAGTTGCCGCCCTTCGTGAAGCAGTTCATGCTCGAATACCCGACGGTCAACATGCGCATCGAATACCGCCGGTCCAATCTCGTCGTCGAAGATGTGTTGCATAACGCGGTGGATCTCGGCCTCGTCGCCTATCCTTCCAAAAACCGGCAACTGGAGATCATCCCCTTTGCCGAAGACCATCTCGTCGTCATCTGCAATCCGCAGCATCCGTTCGCCGAACATAGCGATGTCAGTGCTGGTGAGTTGGCCAAGCAACGTTTCATCGGTTTTGATCAGGACATTCCCACGCGCAAGGCGACCGATCAGATTTTTCGCGACCTGCACATGGACATCGAGCCTATCATGGAGTTTGACAACATCGAGACGCTCAAGCGTGCCGTGGAAGTGGGTGCCGGGCTGGCTATCGTCCCGGCGGCGACTGTCCAACAGGAGGTGGAGCACCGCACTCTTGTGAAGCTGGAGCTGCGCGACCACCACATCAGCCGCCCACTTGCCATCATCCATCGCAGAGGCTGTGTGCTCACGCCAGCCATGAAGAAGTTCATCCAGTTGATGACATCCGGACTACCCGAACCCGGGGCAAAAAAACCAGCGGCGGCGAAAAAATAATTTCTCCGCAGAGGGCCAGAAGGCATTGCGATAAGTGGAAGCGGCGTCTCGCCGCTTTTTTTGGGTCCCGAGTGAGGGCTGAAGGCCCGACGACATTGGCGCCGAGGGCAGAAGGCGGGGCGCATCAACACCGATATCGTCGGGCTTTCAGCCCTCTGGTTCCGGGGTATCCGTAAACCTATGGCTCCGCCATAGGCTGGTATGTCGTCGGGCCGTTGGCCCTCGGAGCAGGCCCCGAAGAAAGCGGCGAGACGCCGCTTCCACTTATCGCAATGTCGTCGGCCATTGGCCCTGATACCACCACTAGCACCGTGGAACACGAATACTTTCATCCGTGAATGGTATCAGATCGCCGATCAGACGTTTTCCGGGACTTCGTAGCCCTTGCGATAGGCACCACGGGCGAGGACATTGGCTTCATCGCTGTTGGTGAACTTTTCAGTTTTGCCATCGAAGAACAACTGCCTGTTGCCGGTGCGGTAAGCGATGTTGCCGAGGTGGACAAGAGTCGCGCTGCGGTGGCATTGCTCGGGGTCGCCGTTCGCTCCCTTGCGGTTGCGGAGGGCTTGCACGAAGTTTTGCTGATGCTCGTTGTCGGGCATGACGCCGCCATCGCTGGCGACGACTTTATCGCTGCCGTCAATGACTTGCCAGCCGCCGCCGTGCCGCCCGAGATACATCAGGCCTTTGGTGCCGTAGATTTCGGTGCGGGTGGAGTTGAGCCGCCAGTTGGGGAATTTGGTTTTATCCATGCGGATATTGGGCGGCGTCTTGCTCATGTAATTAGTCGCATAGGCGTTGTCGCAAGAGAGGGTGAACTTGCCGAAGTCATAAACGACAGACTGGTATTCCGGGGTCTCGCGTGTGCCCCCGAAAGCGTAGTTGCCGCCCCAGCCGTAAACAGAAGTGGGATGGTCGGGATCGCCGATGACGAAGCGGGCGAGGTCTATGACGTGCGAGGCATCGTCGGCGAGTCCACCGCCGCTGTAAGCCCAGTAGTTGAGCCAGCCGCCACGCGAGTTTTCGGTGACCACTCCGGGGTCAAAGTCAATGAGCGGTGCCGGCCCGAGCCATTTTTCCCAGTTGATCCACTTGGGGGCGCTGGCACTGGTCTTCTTCTGGGTGACTTTGCTGCCGCCGAGAAGGTTATAACACTTTACGGTGACGATATTGCCGAGTTTGCCGTTGGCGATATAGTCGCGGGCGGTGAAGCCGTAGGGGGCGCTGCGGTTCTGGAAACCGACTTGGACGATACGGTTGTATTTCTTCGCGGCGGCGACCATTTGGCGGCCTTCAAAGATGTTGATGGAAGGATTTTTTTCGACGTAAACGTCTTTCCCGGCTTGGCAGGCCCAGATGGTGGCGAGCATGTGCCAGTGTTCGGGAGTAGAGATCCAGGCCACGTCTATGCTTTTGTCCTCAAAAAGTTCGCGCATCTCTTCGGTCACCTTGGGGGCCTTGCCGGTGGCGGCTTGGACGGCTTTGGCGGCTTTGGCGAGTTTGGTGCGGTTCACGTCGCAGACAGCGGTGATCGTGATGTTTTCGTTCACCTTGATGCAGTTCAAGATGGTGCTGAGACCGCGTCCGCCGCAGCCGATGAGGGCGAGGTTGATGCGTTCGTTAGCACCGATGACATTGTCGGCCCCGAAGAGGGGGCGGGTGAGTGTGAGTCCGGCGCCGAGGAGGGCACTGTTTTTTACGAAGTCTCTTCTATCCATGGTGTGTATGCTGGTTGTTTAGTTGAGGTTAGTTTAGCTCTGGGGCTGAAAGATTCTGGAAATGTGCGCCGCACGGCGGCACGGGAGGCAAGCGCACTGTGTTCAATCGGATTTGCAACAAATTTCTCCACAGGGTTACGGGCCGGCGGAGGTGTCCGCAAAGCCCGTTGGCCCCGTAATACAGGCCTTTGGCCTTTCGCTTAGAAGCGGCGGCGGTAGCCGAGATTCACAGACCACGGCACTTGATACTTTTCCCCGAATGCGGCCTCGTAGCTGAAGTATAGCTGGTCGTTTGCGCTCATCTGCCATGTCACGCCAACCCCGGCTCGCGCACGCACGCCATCCACATCGGGCTGCGAACGGGCATCGCTCACGCGAACTGCTCCACCGAGGCTCGACACCCAATCCACACCTGCGCTCAAGTATGGCTGCAATTGCCCGTGCCCGCCCAAATCAAACGTCCGCCCAAAACGAACCGACGCTCCCAAGCGGAAGATGTCACTGTCCGTGTTCGAAACGTTGAGTCCGCGACGGGTCTTGTAATCTTCAACAAAGATGTGCGTGTAGGCCGCCTGCAATGCAGGTTCCACAAACCAGGCGTTCCCGACGTCCACCTTGCGCCCGGCTTCCAATTCAAAGCCGAAACCATACGCGTTGAAGCTTCCACGGTCTCCGGCAGCGTCATACTTCGAGTCAAAATACTGCGCTTTCAAGGCACCGTCCACATACCAGCCAGTGCGATGCAGCCACGCCGCATACAGGCCGCCGGCCACAGAATCAGTCGAACCGTCCGTGCCGTATTTGTCATTGAAGTTGCGCTGTGTGTGCTGGTAACCGGCAAAGCCGCCTACGTGCGCAATACTCGCCCCGTCGCCCAACGAAAATGCGTG
>JAITXH010000211.1 GCA_031284845.1 Puniceicoccales bacterium
AGGCTCACGCGGTAGAGGATGGAGTTTTGCTCGCAGTTCACGCGGATTTCGTGGAGCCGGAGAAAGTCGCCGGAGGTCTTTCCTTTTACCCAAAGCTCGTTGCGCGAAGTGCTCCAAAATGTGGCCATCTTTTCGCGCAATGCAGTTTCGAGCGCGAGTTTGTTGACGTAGCCGACGATGAGCACCTCGCCGGAATCAACGTCCTGCGCGACGGCGGGGATGACGTCTTCTTTACAATTGGTGACGACTTTGCGCAGCTTGGTGAAGTCGAGCGCGAGCGTTGTTCCTTCTTCGATTTCGTGAGACATAGTGTTGTAAAAAGTGACCGTGCTGTGCGTCTTTGGAAAGCAGATTTGCGCAGGAGAATGGGTTAACCCGCATTTCGCACAAAATATGCGGGTTAGAACAAGCCCAACTCGCCTTGCATCCGTTCGGCCTGCCGCGTTCCGCCGAGACTGTCTAACACCAATGTCTCCAGAGTGACGTTAAGTTTGTCCGGCTGGGCGCATAAATGCCGCAACAAGAGAGCTGAAGCCAAGGCGTCATAGAGAGCGCAATGGTAACGGCAGCGGGCAGGCGGGCAGTAGCGTTCCGTGAGTTGGGCAAGCTTTTTCCCGAGATTGAACCAGCCGATAAGCGAACTGAGCTTATGGTCGCCGGGCTGCGGATGCCAGGCAATGGCTATGCGGTGCGTATCTATCCACGGCCCCCAATCATTTGCGGCAGGAGCACCTGACCGCGCATGGTCGGGCATGGCACCGGGATAAGGCCAAACCAATCTCAACAGGTTGTGCTCGGTGGGGGCATGGTGCGCGGCAAGCAGACCGGAACGGCGCAATCCTGAAAAAAGCTCCCAGTCTGCGCTCAATGGAAGCGTGCCGGCCAAATCGGCATCGCGCAAACCGTGGCATTGTGTGTCCAAAAACGGGATCGGTGCAGATGGCGCACACAGGCGCGTGACGGTCCCTGTAATTTCTCCCTGATGCAGCGTAGCCACTCCATATTCAACAATTCCTGTGCGGGAACTACCCTCAAAATCTATGACTTGGATGGGAATGTCTTTCCAATGCGGCATATTTTTTCTCCCCTCGTAAACTCTACTCACTGCGTCAGTCGCAATGCGCGGGCAACTTCGGATTCCAGCGCAGCGGCCTGAACTGCCTCGGTGCGTGCAGTAGCCCACAGTTTGAGCAAGATCGCTTCGTCTGCGCGGTGGAAGTTTTCCAAAAAGACACCGTAGGCACGCCAGGCATTGTGCCATACAGGATTGGCCCGGAAGAGTTCGCGCTTGAGATGGAGATGCCGCAGACGGACCCCCTCGCGCACAATGGGAAGTCGGCGCAAGGCAATCAACTCCGCGGGCGTAAAACGCTTGTCCTCTCCATTCGGCGCAAAAATGAAACGGGTCGCCGCGTCAAAGAATTCACGCGACTCCTTCATGGAAAGCATGGCGGGATTGCGCTCGAGGACGAGTTGCGCCCCTCCGGTAGGCCACCAGAGCATATGCCGCTCGGCATCGCTCCAGACTTCCGGAAAGCGCTGGGCAAGGATGGCGTCGAGCTTTTGCCCACGGGCGAGTTCTAAAAAAAGAACAGACTGATGGATTTTTTTCGCGGCAAACTCGCGCCGCAAATGCCGCCAAAACCACAATGCCTGCAAAGAATCCGCACCCGGTGAAAAGGCGGACTCACTCAAAGCGGAGACCGGCGCATCAGCATCAAAAGAGGAAAAAGGACGCGGAGGAGAATCAAAGGCGTGCCGCGCCCACTCATCGGCAAGCGCCGGACTAAACAGGACGGTCAACTCCAAAGCATACGCCTCGACAAGCCAACGCGGGGCAGATGCGGCAGGTGCTAATGCCCCGTTTTCCTGAAAAATGCGTGCGACAAAAGCATGAGCCAATGCCAACGAAATCGTTTCACGGCTCGTATCGCGCGCCCAACGCACGTAAAGCGTCACTTGTCCGCCTTTGTCGTTGATGCGGTAACACGGGAGGGTGGCGTCCACTTCCGGCGGGACGAGTTCAACGCGGACGCGACTGCTCCGGAATGGCCGCGCCCACTGGAGTTCGGACGAAGTCCAGCGGACAAGTTGCGAACACACGTCGGCGACAAAGGTAACCGAACGCGGATCGTAAGAAGCGACATCGAACAGCGGCGTCTCATGCAAAATCACGCCGGGTGCCTTCGGCGGCGCGTCTTCGGGCGGCTCAGCAGGTGCGGGCGCGACAACGGAAGGTGGCGGCGGAGCGGTGGGGCCTGGCGGAGTATCTGCTTTCTGAAGACAGGTGAATGTCAGGAAAACGGACAACCCGCATATTCCACGGGAAAGAATAGAGCCAAGGCCGGCTTCGCGAGATAGGCGGGACACAGTCACAATGTTTTTTTGAGGAGCTTGCATGGCAGGAAAATTATTCCGCAGGGAAAACCGGATCTATCTCCACAGTGTGCCCGATGATGATTTTCACCGGGTCTGAGATAGCCTTGAGTGTATCGTTTTTCCAGAGCGTGACATAAAAAGGCTCTTCTATCTTGCCAGAAGCAATCCACCGCCAGCGTCCGGCTTCGATGCGCTCCATAGCTACTCCGGCTTCTTCGCTAAGCCCCGGAGCGGTGCCACGCACATACGGTTTATTGCCAAACCCGATGAGAATATTGGCGATAAGCACTGTTTCTTTTTGACCGGACGGCTTGTTTTGTCGGGCCGGTTTATCGGGAGGCAATCCGAGAACCCCCAGTAAATCCGTCTGAGCAGGTCCATCCCGTTGCGTGAAGGGCTTCAGACCAAGTTCCTTCAAGAGGTCCGTCTGAACAGGCTTCGGCGCCTCTTCTTCAGGTGCAGCGGACACGATCGCCGCGTCAACGGCTTCTTCCTCAACTTCGGGCGTTGGCGGTTCTGGTGCGGGTTCTTCTGCCGAAGGAGCAGGAAACGCGATGTTCTCAGGCTCTGGCGCAGGTTCGACAACAACGGCGGATTCGGGCGATGGCTCAAGAGCTGGCTCCACGCTGACAACTTCCTCCTCTGCTTCAGGCGGCGGCGGTTCAGGTGTGGGCTCTTCTGCCGAAGGAGCAGGAAACGCGATGTTCTCAGGTTCAGCCGCAGGTTCGACAACAACGGCGGGTTCGGGCGATGGCTCAAGGGCTGGCTCCACGCTGACGACTTCCTCCTCTGCTTCGGGCGTTGGCGGCTCAGGTGCGGGTTCTTCAGGCAAAGAAGATGGAGATGCGGTAAAATCTATCGTGGATTGAGATTCCTCCACAGGTGGGGGTGTCGTTTTTGGGAAAAGAGAATGAACGACAACATCGGCTGACTCCGGATGGGCGGCTTCGTTATTGGCCATATCTGAAGCAGAAAGCCAGAGGTCATCTTCCACAGGAATCCCAGAATTTCCAAAGGGCGATGACACAGACTGGCCGATGGACTTATCGGAAGGAAGCACCTTGCCCAAAAGCGCAGACGGCAAAGGGCCGTTGGTTTTCGGAGTCGGGACAACAACACGGGCTGCGGTTTCCTTGAGAGCCGTTTCCAGACTACGGGTAGTGTCGGCGAATCTGTCCAGTTGCGATTTGATGTCTTCAACGGCAGAGCGCAAGCGGGTTGCTTCGTCGTTTTCGTTATTTGCAAATACATTCAGGCGTTCGGCGATTTCCTCAAGCACGACAGCATTACCCGGAACAGATTCGAGAGCGCTAGATGGTGCCTGTTG
>JAITXH010000124.1 GCA_031284845.1 Puniceicoccales bacterium
GTGCCCTCGGGAGCGTCGCCGAGATCGAGGTCGGCTTGGTCAGCGGCGGTGAGCGCCTTTTCCTTAAACTGGCCGAGGTGGTTCATCACGAAGTCGTCGGCGGGTTCGTAGAGGAAGAGCACTTCGAGGCCGCGGGACTTGAAGGCTTCGAGGTAGGGGCCGTTCTCGAGTGTGGCACGGTCGGGGCCGGTGAGATAATAGATTTCTTTTTGCTCGGGCTTCATGCGGTCAACGTAGGCCGTGAGGGTGGTCGGCTTGCCGGATTCGGTGCCGCTGCTTTCGTAGCGCAAGAGCGGCGCAAGGGCGTCGCGGTGGGTGTGGTCGGTGACGACGCCTTCTTTGAGGAAAGTGTTAAATTCGCGCCAGAATTTTTCGTAGGCGGCAGAATCGCGCTTGGCGAGTTCTTCGAGGTGCTTGATGACGCGCTTGGTGAGCAGGTGGTTCAACTTTTGCACGAGGGCGCTGTCTTGCATGGTCTCGCGGGAAATGTTGAGGGGAAGGTCGGCACTGTCCACGACGCCCTTGAGGAAACGGAGCCAGTCGGGAAGAAGGCCTTTCGGGGCGTCGTCAATGAGCACCTTGCGACAATGGAGAGCGACGGCGGCGTCCATGCGCCCGAAGCCGGTTTTCTCGGTGTTGGTGGACGGGAAGAAGAGGAGCGCGTTGATGAGGAGCGGGGCGTCGGCACTGAAGTGGAGCCAGTCGAGGGGCTCATCCCAGGCGTGGCATTGGAACTTGTAGAACTCCTTGTATTCGTCGGCGGTGACCTCGTTTTTATTCTTCAGCCAAATGGCCTGCACGGTGTTGAGTTTCTCGCCGTTGAGATGCAGAGGCGCAGGGACATATTTGGAATAGCGGGTGAGAACCGTTTTCACGCGGTCGGCGGTGGCAAAGTCTTTGTATTCGGGTTTGAGTTTGATGACGATGCGCGCACCGCGTTTTTCCTCGGAGGCGGCAGGTTCGATAGTGTAGGTGCCGTTACCGTCGCTCTGCCACCGGAGGCTTTCGCCATCCGGATGCCAAGTGCGAGTGTAGAGAGTGACGCTTTCGGCGACCATGAAGACGCTGAAAAAGCCGACTCCGAACTGGCCGATGAGGTTTTCATTGGCGGCTCCTTTTTCTTTGATGGCTTGAAGAAAGGCTTTGGTGCCGGAGTGGGCGATGGTGCCGATGTTTTCGACAAGCTCTTCGCGGGTGAGGCCCAGCCCGGTGTCGCTGATGGTGAGGGTGCCGGCGGTGTCGTCAGTAGTGAGGTTGATTTCGAGGGGTGCGTCGGGCTGGTGGACGTTTTTCTCGGTGAGCTGGATGTGCCGGAGTTTTTCGAGGGCGTCGGAGGCATTGGAGACGAGTTCGCGGATGAAGATATCGCGGTCTTTGTAGAGCGAGTGGACGACGATATCGAGGACTTGGCGGACTTCGGCTTGGAAGGCGCGGGTCTCAGGTTGAGCGGCGGCGGCGGTGTCGGACATAGTGTGTGTGATTGGTTTTAAAAAACTAAAGTGGAAGGGTGGCGTATTACGGGGGGAGGGAAAATTTTGAAGCAAAAAAACACGGCAAAAACAAATTGCTCCGATGTCCGCTTTTGCTAGAAACCGTCTCCGATGCGTTATTTTGCCGCCAGTCTGCTTACTCTTTGTGCCGTCTTCACCGGTGCAGTGTCCGCATTGGCTCAAAATAGCAGGGCACCCAAGGTAGAACGCGGGCACTATACCGTAACGGTGGACAACGGCTCCGGAGAGACAATCACCAAGGTATTTGACGACGCAGAGATAGCAAAACAACGCGCAGAGCGCAACCGCACCTACCAAGAGATGGGATTGTCGCCGGTTGCCCCCTCACCAATAAAGCAACAAAGTGCCAATGCCGGCGGCGGAGCTTCCGATGGGCAATCTCCCGGCAAAAAGGAGTCTGAGAAAGCTGCACCTCCAGCCGTAACACGCGATTACACAATCAGAACAGAAGACGGGCGCACCCTCCCCTTCTCCGGCAGGAAGTCGTCACGCACCCGCTCCGGTCCGGGGCAGGACGGCACGAAATCTGTGGACGAAGACGTAGATCCTTACGGCGGACTGCGCAATTGGAACAAGGTCGCCGACGAGCTTTCCGAACGCCGCTACGGGACGCATTTTTGGCAGCGCAATGCGCGCGCCGACTTAGGTGGGGAAAATCGAGGTGCGATTAATCTGGGCGAGTGGCACTCCCGGTTCAACACATGGGGCGGGCGCACCGAATCCTCCATCGAGCTCAAAGACACACTCAACGCCGAGCGCCGCGATATGCCCATGGTTGACCGGAAAAGCTATGAATACGACCGGAGCATTTCGCCTTGGTCGAGTAAGTTTGCCGAGTTCCGAAACAATCTCGAACGCATGGAAAACGAGAGGAACAATCGCTTCCTGACAAACCGCGTCGTAAGTTTCAGCGACTATCTTCAGGAACGCTATAAGCTCGTTAACAATTTTTCGATGCAAGACATCAACCGCTATCAGTTCCGTCGAAGCCATTCCTCCGAAGCCGGGTTGCCCGTTACCGCCCCCGGCGGAGACGTCACAACCAACCGCTTCAAACGCAATAACTAATCTATCCTCTTTTCAGGTATGCCGGCATTCGCAACGCTCAAACAAACATTTTCAGAACAACAACTTTTCGCTGATAAAACCTGGCAAACCTCGCCAGCTGCCTATCCCCTTACAGCACACCAACTCGACGAGATAAAAAAAATCGGAGATGCCTGCCACGCCTTTTACCGCGCACAGGAATTGCTCTACATCCGCTCCGCACAGGGCAAAAAAATCTTGCGCAACAGTAACACGCTCGTCCCCTGGGTCGCCTCCTATCTCGATCGTGGCAAGCCCGATGGCCTCGTCGCACACGGGCGGCACCGCGCCGTGAAAAATCAATCCCCCGTCGTGATCCGCCCCGACCTGTTGATCACGGAATCCGGGTTTGCTCTTACCGAGATGGACAGTGTGCCGGGTGGCATCGGCCTCACGGCATTTCTCAACGCGATCTACGCGAAAGACGAACCAGGCGTAGTCGGTAAAGACACCCAGCCGGAATTGTTTTACCGGCATGTAGCCGCACTCGCTCCCGGTGGCGCAGAGAGCAATCCCCTGCTCGCTATCGTCGTCAGCGATGAAGCGGAGACTTACCGTCCCGAGTTCGAATGGCTCGCCGCCATCCTGCGGGCACAGGGGCACCGCGTGTATTGCCTGCAACCCGCCGATTTGATGCCGCTCCCCGACGGCATATTTATCCCGGTGGACGGCACGCCCGTGCGCGTAGATGTCATCTACCGCTTTTTTGAACTTTTCGATCTTGGCAACGTAAAGGGAGTTGACGCGCTTTTTGACGCTGTCGAAGCCGGGCGCGTCGTGCTCACGCCCCCGATGAAGACGTATCAGGAAGAGAAACTTAATCTCGCGCTTTTTCATCATCCTCTGCTGAGCGAATACTGGCGTGAAAATCTCTCCGCCGGACAACTCGCCACACTCCGGCGCACCATCCCGCGCACATGGATAATGGAGGCCGTAGAACTGCCCCCGGTCGCCGTGCTTCACGCACCGCCTGTGAACGGAAAACCGATTTGCAATTGGACGGATCTGGCCAACGCCTCGCAAAAAGAACGCAACCTCATCATCAAAGCCAGCGGCTTTCATGAAAGTGCATGGGGTGCGCGTAGCGTCACACTCGGCAGCGATGTTTCCCGCGACGAATGGCTCGCTGCCATTGAGGACGCCATAGACTCAGACAACGAGACCTTTTACGTCATGCAGGACTACCACAAGCCGACGCGCGTGCGCCACCCTGTCTATCGCGAAGACGGCACGGTGGAAGAGACCGAAGGGCGCGTGCGCCTTTGCCCGTTTTTCTTTACAGGAGAAGGCACGCTAGAGTTGGGGGCCATCCTCGCCACTCTTTGCCCGGCGGATAAAAAAATCATCCA
>JAITXH010000145.1 GCA_031284845.1 Puniceicoccales bacterium
CTGCCCTATGAACTCCTGCAACGTGCCTCGACGCGCATCATCAACGAAGTCAAGGGTGTCAACCGCGTCGTCTATGATATTTCATCCAAGCCTCCGGCGACGATAGAGTGGGAGTGAGAACGCTCTACGAGTAGAAAATCCTTGCCCAGGCCATTTCGCTTTCAAACGCATAATAATTGGTATTGCGATGCGCGTAGCTCAGCGTCTTCGATTTCATTGCGCCCGGCCACCAGCCGATGCAATCAGACGAGTTCAAAGCTGCTAAGTTGCCGCCGCCCCTTCTCTCTTCTCTCCTTGAGCGCAATGGCTCTTTTTCTTTGCCGGGCCTGAAGAAAAAAGTCAGCGTGCGCATTTCTTTTCTTCATTCCATTTATTCCAATCATGAGCGCCACCACAGTCACCCCCAGCACATATCCGCTTCCCGCGCACCGCACCCAGCCCGACAGCAAGGGCTTTTTTGGCCGATTCGGCGGCTCCTTTGTCCCGCCGGAATTGCAAAAGCAAATGGACGAAATCAACGCTGCCTACCAGAGCATCTCACGCAGCCACGATTTCATCCGCGAACTGCGCTCCATACGCACCCACTTTCAGGGCCGCCCAACACCCGTCTATTATTGTAAAAACCTCAGCGATAAACTCGGCGGCGCACGCATTTACCTCAAACGCGAAGACCTCAACCACACCGGCGCACACAAGCTCAACCACTGTATGGGCGAGGCTCTGCTCGCCAAATTCCTCGGCAAGAAAAAACTCATCGCCGAGACCGGTGCAGGACAACACGGCGTCGCCCTCGCCACCGCAGGAGCCTACTTCGGCATCCCGGTGGAGATACACATGGGCGAGGTGGATATCGCCAAAGAACATCCGAACGTCGTGCGCATGAAAATCCTCGGTGCCAAAGTCGTCTCCGTCTCGCGCGGGCTACGCACACTCAAGGAGGCCGTGGACTCCGCCTTCGAGTCCTATCTGCAAGATCCGGTGAACAGCATCTACTGCATCGGCTCCGTAGTCGGCCCCCACCCCTTCCCGCTCATGGTCCGGGAATTTCAACGCGTCGTCGGTATCGAAGCCCGCGAACAATTTCTGGAGATGACAGGCGAGCTACCCGACAACGTCGTCGCCTGTGTCGGCGGCGGGTCAAATTCGATGGGCATCTTCGCCGGTTTTCTCGATGACCCCGTGGAACTCTTTGGCGTAGAGCCGCTCGGCCGCGGTCCGGGTGCCGGCGATAACGCCGCCTCGCTCAGCTACGGCAGCGAAGGCGTTATGCACGGCTTCAACTCCATCATGCTCAAAGGCGAGGGAGAAAACCCCGGCCCCGTCTATTCCGTGGCAAGCGGTCTGGACTACCCCTCAGTCGGCCCCGAACACGCCTACCTCAACAGCATCGGGCGCACACAAGTCGCCACATGCGGCGATGAAGAAGCTATCTACGCATTTTTCCAACTCTCGCGTCTCGAAGGCATCATCCCCGCGCTGGAAAGTGCCCATGCCGTCGCCTTTGCAACCAAACTGGCCCGCCAACGCCCGACGCAAAACATCCTCGTAAACCTAAGCGGACGCGGCGACAAAGACCTCGATTTCGTAATGGAAAAATACGGTCACTACGCGGACAAAGAATATTAACCCGATGGCGTCTTCGGGTCTCGCATGGTTTGGCGCGGGCCGTTTCCCGCTCTATCTGGCACCAATGGCCGGGCACACCGACACGGCATTCCGCGCTCTGTGCAAAGAATACGGTGCGGACGTGCTGGTAACCGAGTTTGTGCAAGCTGTGCCGCTCGTGCGCGACGTGGCCCGCACATGGCACACGATAGAATTTCACGACGCGCAACGCCCGGTAGGGGTGCAAATATTCGGCGCGACTCCGGACTTAATGGCACGCGCCGCACAATTGCTGGAAGAAAGACTGCACCCGGATTTCATTGACATAAACTTTGGCTGCCCAGCGCACAAAGTGGTTGAACAAAACGCGGGCGCTGGCCTCTTGCGCACTCCGGCGCTCTTGCAGGAAATAGCACGCGCTGTCGTGCGTGCTGTCCCATTTACACCCGTCACTGCAAAAATGCGCCTCGGGTGGGACGCCTCCAGCATTGTAACCGTAGATGCCGCCCGTTGGCTGGAAGATGCTGGCGTGCGTGCCATTGCCATCCACGGGAGGACGCGTGCGCAGGGCTACTCCGGCGAGGCAGACTGGCTCGAAATCGCCCGTGCCGCTGCCGCTGTCTCCGTCCCCGTGGTGGGCAATGGCGACATCCGCGACGCCGCCACAGCACTCTTGCGCCAACGCGAAAGCGGCGTCGCCGGACTCATGATCGGACGTGCCGCATTGGGTAACCCCTGGTTGTTTTCAGAAATAAAGGCTGCATTGCGCAACACGCTGCCGCCCGCGCCGCCCACAGATACCGAGCGCATGGACACCCTGATGCGCTACGCCCGCATACTGGCGGCAGAGGCCGCGCCGCCGCGCCCCGATGGCGATGTGCGCTGGATGCTGCCACGCCTCTTTCCGCTCACACAGCAAATCCCCGGCGCCCGCAAACTGCGTGCACGCCTCTCCGCCTGCCACACGCTTGACGATATTTTGAGCCTGTGACGCAAAAGAGCTTCGCTCCGAGGATAAAGGTTGAGTGCCGCGCATTCCTTTGTCTTCCTTCGCTAAATGTTTATAGACGAAGCGAACATTTTTCTGAAAGCCGGTGACGGTGGTCATGGTTGCCTCAGTTTCCGGCGGGAAAAATTCATCCCCAAAGGCGGCCCCGATGGTGGCGATGGCGGCAAGGGAGGCGATGTCATCCTGCTCTGCGATGAGAATGAAGGCGACCTCTCCAAGTATCGCTTCCAGCCGCACTGGCGTGCCAAGAACGGGGAACCCGGCTCGGGGCGTAACAGGCACGGTGCCAACGGCAACGATTGCGTGCTCCCGCTTCCACCCGGCACCCAGGCAGTCAATATCGAAACGGGGCGCGTCGCCGCCGAAGTCACCAAACACGGCGAGCGCATCGTCTTGCTTCCAGGCGGCAAAGGCGGACTCGGGAACATCAACTTCAAAAGCTCAGTCAATCAGGCCCCGCGCAAAACGACCTCCGGCAAACCGGGTGCCATCGGCGATTTCAGGCTCGTGTTGAAAACCATTGCCGACCTCGGTCTTGTCGGCTTCCCCAATGCGGGAAAATCGACACTCACCGGACGCCTCACACACGCCCACCCCAAAATCGCGTCCTACCCTTTCACCACCCTGCACGTCAACGTCGGCGTCATCTACTACGAAGACTCCAACGAGAAAATTTTCCTTGCGGACATTCCCGGCCTCATCGAGGGCGCACACGAAAACAAGGGCCTCGGCCACGAATTTCTACGCCACATCGAACGCTGCCGCCTGCTCATATTTCTGCTGGATATCGCCGGCACCGACGGACGTAAGCCCGCCGACGATTACCAGTGCCTTGTCAAAGAACTGGAACGCTACTCACCGGTGCTCGTGGACAAGCCGCGCCTCATCGTGGCCAATAAGATGGACGCCCCCGATGCCGCCAAAAAGCTCGCCGCATTCAAACGCAAACACAAGGGCGAGGTGCTGCCCATTTCTTGTCTTGATGGCACCGGGCTGGACGAGCTGAGAAAAGTCATCCGGGACAAAGTGCGCGAAGAGAAGCGAAAGAAGGAATTGGAATAAGGAGGCGGGGAACGTGGGATTCGTTATTGGTTATCCGACCTTCATCTGTCGATTTGACCACTTTTTTCACCCTGCGGCATCGCTGTCGCTCCCGCCTACTCTTCTGATTGCGTCCAAAACATTGGAATTTGCTCTCTTCTCATACCTCAAGCGCGTCTTTGGCGCGGCGTTGATGTAGTTTTCTCCTTTTTGTGCCTTGATTTTAAAATACCTGCAAAAACTGGGTCTGCGGCGTGCCCTCGTTCGTGCATCGCCTTTGCTATCGGATTCCCCTTTTTCAATTCTTTCGCGCCAGCGTCATCAAACATTCCTGTTTTTTCATGCCGAGGAATAATGACTCCAGAAAGGGCGTTTGGGCCAATTTCAGCTTTCTCAGGGGTTAGCCCATATTGAGAGGAGCGGTATCTTCCTTTGCTGTCATAGGTGCTTCTATATGTATCTGCGAATTTGTCGGCTTGGTTTTTCCGAAGCTCGCGAAGAGTTTTTTTAGTAGTAGAATAAGAAATGCCAGGCGCGGAAAGGGTGCCACGTTTGGTAGTGCCCCTACGTTGCAATGCATCACCAAGTCTCCCGACAAAAGATAATTGAGAACCTTTTTCATGTCTGACGTGGTTGATTGCCCGTGCCACGCGAGTCAACGCCGTTCTTGGACTTCGAGAAACAACTGCATTGGCAACGACGGCAGGAGACTTCTTGGGATAGGGCGGCTTTACGCGCTTCAGCGGACTAGTCACTTTCTCTCATGTGCTGCGCTGTCAGGTCAATTTTGGCGCAAAGAGAAGATGCTTAGGAGAAAAACGGCTAACGCTCTGACGGGCCTTCGCAAACAAGGTCCGCAACGGACGCTTACAGACTATTTACCAGACTATTCTCCAATGCACTGCGCCCACTCGCGGTCGTTGCGCACAACGGTTCCGCCTTGATACTCGGAAGCCAATAATGAGGCACAAGCCGGTTCGGCAAATCGCCTGCAGTGCACGACCACGCGCGCCCGTTGCCCCGGGCCGCGCACGATCCGGCCAAGTGCCTGATGCACTTTGCGCAAAGCCGGAA
>JAITXH010000057.1 GCA_031284845.1 Puniceicoccales bacterium
GGTGCGGGCGTCTCGCTGTTAGCTTGTCCCGAATCTAGCACTGCGAACCCACGCTTCTTGAACTCCGAATCCACCACCGGAGCCGGAGCTGCAGCCGGAACCGTCAACCCACCGCCTGATACAGGAATTGAGGCCAACGGTGCCCCAAAAGCTGGTGGCGGCGAGAGAGGCATAGCCATGTTGGAAGTGATGACCATGGAGTTGGCATCTGCACTCGGCGTATAAACCTCCTGGGCGCTTGCTACTCCGACTGCTTCGGAATCGTCGAGCGCCAGCCGGAGTCCGGCGGCGGCGGCGATGGAGAGCACGAGGGCGGCGCATGCTGCGAGGGCTGCGAAGTTTTTGCGGAGGAAATTTTTCCATGGGATGACATTGGCGGGCGGCATTTTTTCTCCGGATTGGGTAACTGCGTCGGGTGTTGCCATGAGTTTTTCGAGGAGTGCGGCCCGCCGGGTTTCGTCCATGCGCAACCCGGGCGCGGCGGTGCCGTTGTGGAGGGCTTCACGGAGGAGGGGAAGGGTGGCTTTCATTTCGTCGTGCCATGTGCGCAATGCCGGGTTTTCGGCGAGGAGGCAGGCGACGGCGGCTTGTTCGGCGGCGTCGGATTCATCGAGAAGGACGGCGAGGACACGGGCTTCGAGCGCGTCGGCGGCGGAGTCCGGGGGAGCGAGCACGGCACGGATGGAGAGGTCGTCGGGAAGCTTGGGCGGATGTTGGTGTTCGGTGGTGCTCATGCTTGTTGTGATTTGGGCTGGCTGGTTTCGCGGGCGCGGTGGAAGTCGGCTGTGATTTTTTTGAGTGTGGTGTGGAGCCGGAAGCCGACATTAGTCCGAGTGAGTCCGGTTTGGCGGGCTATGTCGTCGTAAGAGAGGTTATCTTCAAATTTGAGTTTTATGATCAGGCGGTCATTGGGCGGGAGTTGGTCGAGGCAGAGGCTGAGGAAAAAGAGGGCCTCGATGTGCTCAATCTTGTCTGCCGGGGCGGGGGAATCGTCGGCGTCGTTGAATTCAGATGCGGGGTCGAAGGTGGTGAGACGGGCATGCTTGCGGCGGTGGTTGAGGGCGAGGTGGCGGATAGTGGTGAAGAGCCAGGCTCGTGGTTGGGCGACAGTGGCTTGATGCTGGTGGAGGCGCAGAAAAGCGTCTTGGACGATGTCTTGGGCGGTGGCGAAGTTCCCCGTGAGTTTCGTGGCGAATTGAAGCATCCGCGGCTCTTCGGCGAGAAAGAGGGTTTTGATGTGCCAGAAGCCGGGATTGTCGTGCATGACGGTTGTCGTGAGTGGTGTGCAAGTGTTGCCCAAGTATAAAGACACGCGAGCGGGAATTTTATTAGGCTAAATCGGATGTCCTTGATTTTTTTCATCCACGAATTGGAGCAACTTTTTTCATCCACGAATTTCACGAATTGGATTAAGTTTTTTTTGAGGCTGTGGATTATGCAGATGAATGCAGGTTCTTCTTGGGTATGTTCGCTAAATATATTAATAATTAGAGAGTAATATGAAAAACATTGTCATGTTTTGGAATAAAAAAATTCGTGAAATTCGTGTAATTCGTGGATAAAAACTGCAAGAACGTCACTTGCCCGACCACATACCTGAAATTCGTGGATAGATTCTCTCTGAAGTGCTGCGGTTCTCCTCTCCTTCCGATTCTCTCCTTCAGTAAAAATCTTGAACGTCGGGCGTTCAGCCTTTTTCTCACGCGCCATGTCCACTACGCAGCATTACGCGACATATGTGCTCGCCAATTACGCACCGGCACCGCTCACACTTGTGCGCGGCAATGGGACGTATGTCTGGGATGATGCCGGTCGCCGCTATCTCGACTTCTGCACTGGCATCGCCACCAACGCGCTCGGTCACGCCCACCCGCATTGGGTCGCCGCCGTGCAAGCTCAGGCCGCCACGCTCGCCCACGCAAGCAACCTGTTTCGCAATGAGCGGCAGGGTGAGCTTGCCCGGACTCTTGTCGAAAACACAGGCGAAGGCCCGGCGCGGATGTTTTTTTGCAACAGCGGCACCGAGGCAAACGAGGCGCTGCTCAAGCTCGCCCGTCTGCACGGCAAGCATAAGTCCGGCGGGCGCGAGGGCGTGGCTCACAAGGTGGTCGTCGCCGGAAAAGCTTTTCACGGGCGCACGTTTGGCTCGATGTCTGCGACGCCGCAGGAGAAAATCCAAAAAGGGTTCCGCCCCTTGCTGGACAGCTTTGCCGTCGGCGAACTCAACGACCTCGCCAGCTTTGAAAAACTCGTCGGCGGGGATACTGCCGCCGTGCTGATCGAAGCCATCCAGGGCGAAGGCGGACTGGCGGTGGCGTCGCCGGAGTTCCTGCACGGCTTGCGGGCGCTTTGCGACCGGCATGATGCGCTCTTGCTCTTTGACGAGGTGCAGTGCGGCAACGGGCGCACGGGCAAGTTTCTCGCCTTTCAACATAGCGGGGTCACTCCCGACGCCTTCTCCTTGGCAAAAGGGCTGGCTGGCGGTTTCCCGATGGGCGCCGTTTGGATTGCGGAGAAACATGCCGCGCTGTTCACGCCCGGATCGCACGGAGCCACCTTCGGCGGCAACCCGCTCGCCTGCGCCGCCGCGCTCGCTGTGCAAGAAGTGATTTCCAGCGAAAATCTCATCGAGAAAGTCACCGCCCGTTCCGCCGTGTGGCGTGCGGATTTGGCGCGTGTGGCCGGGCGTTATCCGGCGCTGGTGCGCGAAGTCCGGGGCGTGGGTTACTTGTCCGGCTTGGCCTTCACACGGGAAGTGCCGCCCGTGGTCGCCGCGTTGCGCGAGGCCGGGTTGTTGACGGTGCCCGCAGGCGATAACGTCATCCGGCTCTTGCCGCCGCTCACGGTTACTGTGGACGAGTTGGCGCAAAGCGTCGCCATTTTGGAGTCCGTGCTGGCGGCCTTGTAAAGGCGGGCGCGGGGTGCTCTTTGCAGATGTTTTTTTGCGCAACGCACGGGAGACTCTTGACCCCGTGTCCGGGATTTGGTCTCTGTTTGGCGACATGAGCACACAGAACCCTTATTTAATGATCGGCCTGCCCAAGGGCAGCCTTGAGGAGTCCACGTTGACACTTTTTGCCAAAGCGGGTTACCCCGTGACGAAGAGTTCGCGTTCCTATAAGCCGTCATTTGACGACCCGGCGCTGGACGGACGTTTCGTGCGCGCCCAGGAAATCGCACGCTATGTCGAGCACGGCTTTTTCGATTGTGGGCTGACGGGTTACGATTGGGTGGTGGAAAATAACGCCGATGTCGTGGAGGTCTGTGACCTCATTTACAGCCGCGCCTCCAATGTGCAGAGCCGTTGGGTGATATGCGTGCCCGATGCCTCGCCGGTGCAGACGGTAAAAGATTTGCAAGGGAAGCGCATTGCCACGGAACTCGTTGAGACCACGCGGCGCTTTCTCGCCGGACACGGTGTGACCGCAGAAGTGGAGTTCTCATGGGGTGCCACCGAGGTGAAAGTCCCCGATCTGGCAGACGCCATCGTGGATTTGACCGAGACTGGAAGCTCAATCAAGGCGAACAAGTTGCGCATCGTTGACACTATTCTCAAGACGAACACCAAGCTCATCGCCAACAAGAAAGCATGGGAAGACCCGCAAAAGCGCGAGAAAATCCAGGCTATCGCCCTGCTCATTCAAGCGGCGCTCAATGCGGCGACGCTCGTCGGCCTCAAATTCAATCTTCCCCGCAAGGCCTTGGAGGAAGTCTCTGCGCAGTTGCCTTCGTTGCGCAATCCCACCATCGCCTCGCTCTCCAATCCCGATTGGGTAGCTGTCGAGACCATCATTGACCACAAGCTGGTGC
Organism: Puniceicoccales bacterium; assembly: GCA_031284845.1. Lineage (GTDB taxonomy): Bacteria > Verrucomicrobiota > Verrucomicrobiia > Opitutales > UBA953 > CALNBE01. Next base: position 3,811 of record JAITXH010000057.1, read on the forward strand.
GGGAGATCATTCCCACGCTCAAAGCCCATAAAGCCGAGGGCATAGTCGAGTATCCGCTTAACAAGGTCGTCTATTAACCCGCCGCCCGTTTCTCACGAAATGTGCAGGCTGAATGCCGACGCAACAAGAGACCGGGCACATGAACAAAGCCGAAGTCCGCGCCCAGATGCGCCGCCGCCGCATAGAGGAGGCGCAGCGTTCGCCTGAGTCCGGCGCGGCAGCGGCAGTGGCCCTGCTGGAGCAGCTGCGCACGCTCGCTGTATGGCGAGAGGCCCGCCGCCCGTGTGTCTATGTGGCGACGGCAGGCGAAGCACCGACGCAGGCGATACTGACGCATTGTTTTGCAGCAGGGATCGCTGTGCGCATCCCGCGGGTCGCGGGGGAAGCGTTGACTTTGCATCCTGTCCACGGATTGGAAAACCTTGTTCCCGGAGCGTTCGGTTTATTGGAGCCGCCCGTGGATGCGCCGGATTGCGCCTTGCAGGATGTAGATTGCGTGCTCGTGCCCGGAGTGGCCTTTGACAACGGAGGAAGGCGTGTCGGGCGCGGCAAAGGGTTTTATGATCGCTTCCTTGCGCAGATACCGGATGTGCCACGCATCGGCTTGGCCTTTGAATGGCAGGTCTTGTCCACCGTGCCCGCCGATTTACACGACGAACGCATGGACTGGTTGGTGACACCGGAGCGCGTGCTGGTGTGCCAACGGTAACATGGGCGAGACACGCTAGGACTCATCAGGAGGATAAGCGGCAAGATGCCGCTTCCACTTTAGGGAACATCTCGCCAGTGGAAGAAAGGTGGAAGCGGCATCCTGCCGCTTGTTTCGCCAGTGGCGTGCTCGCGGCGGCAACTTTATCACTCCGTCCGGGACACATTTGCCAACTTCGTGGAGACATCC
>JAITXH010000218.1 GCA_031284845.1 Puniceicoccales bacterium
GTCAGTTTCTGGGTCTTCCTCTTCGCCTATTTCGTGATGACCTGCGGCCTCTCATTCCTCGAAACCACGGCGAACCCCTACATCCTTTCCCTCGGGCCGCAGGAGACCGCCACGCGCCGCCTCAACTTTGCGCAGGCTTTCAATCCGTTCGGCGCCATTTCCGGGATGCTCATCGCCCGCGAGTTCATTCTCAAAAAACTCGAGCACAACACCGAAACCGCTCTCGGCTACATCGGCACGGCGAACCCCGCCCCCGAGGCGAGCGTCCTCGCCAAGGCGATCGGCTTCGACGCCGCCACAGCCAAACCGGACAGCTTTCTTATTCCCATTTTTCAAAAGGTTGGCTCCGTGCTCGACAAAATTAAAGAAATCTATGCCCACCCCGCCTCCTACCAAACCACTCCCAAGAGCGAAGTCGCCCGCCAGGTTTTGAACGATAGCGCTCCCGATAAGTTCGCGATAATTCAACAGACCGACCTCAACATCATCGTCGTCCCCTATGTCGTGCTCGGCCTCGTGGTGGCCGCCATTCTGGTATTGTTCCTCTTCGTCAAACTCCCCGGTTCGAGCAAAGACGAAGGCAGCAGCCTCCACATTGGCGACACCCTGAAACGCCTCTTCTCCAATGGAGCTTATATCCAAGGCGTCGTCGCACAGGCGTTCTATGTCGGCGTCCAAATCATGTGCTGGACGTTCATTTACCACTACGCGGCCAATGAGCTGGGCATGTCAAAAACCTACGCGCAAGGCTGGAACATCACCGCGATGGTTATTTTCGTCTTCAGCCGTTTCATTTGCACCTACCTGTTGAAATACATCAGCCCCGGTGGGCTGCTCGCCGTCCTCGGGACGGGCGGTGCCGCACTCATCCTTGGCACGATGTTCATTCCCCAAACCGCCGGATTTGACATTACCGCGTTCAACACCGGGTTGTCCGGCCACGGCGGTGCCGGCACTTACTTCCTGCCGCTGGGCTTGGTCAGTCTCGTTGGCGTCTCGGCTTGCATGTCCTTGATGTTCCCAACGATTTACGGCATCGCCTTGCGTGGCCTCGGCGACGACGCCAAGCTCGGTTCCGCGGGCTTGATTGTCGCCATCGGCGGCGGCGCGGTTTTCTCGCCGCTTCAAGGTTGGATCATTGACCAGAAGGATTTCTTCAAGGGCCTCGATTTCATACAGAACAGCAGTACCCGTGCGTCGTTCATTGTCTCGCTGGTGTGCTTTCTGGTTATCATCGTTTACGGCTTGCGTACGAAGCTCGTGCATCACGCAAAAGGATAAGGGGGCAGCGAGGGAGATGGGCGCGTTTTCTGAAAAGCGCCTTGTCTCCGCCTTCCTGATTTTCCGTAAAAACAAAAGCCCGGCTCTTTCTGAGAGCCGGGCTTTTGTTTTTACGGAAAATTCTCCGCGTCTTACTGCACTTCGATAATTTCGAAGCCGCTGTTCTTGGTCGCCTGATACACAGTGAAGATCGTGTTTTCAGAGGAGCCGGGTTCGCGGGCGAACACCAGAACTTTTCTACCGGGATTATCTTCTGCAATTTTACGTAAAACAACGGGAAACTGCTTGGTGGTCACATCCTTACCGTTAATTCTGTATTTGTTTTCCTTGGAGACTTCAACGGTGACGACATCGGGGTTGTAATTTCCCGCAGCCTCTTCCCTCAAGATCGCATCTTCCCGGAGTCGGGCGGATTTCCAATCGGCACGCGAGAAGATGGTGACTTTACCCAACTTCGCGGCTTTCGAATGCTCTTCTATGTATGGAATCGCGTTGGGATCTGCACCTTCTTCCAAGACCAAAGAGACTAGGCGGTCAGCTTCTTTTGCGCCTACTGTCTCAAGCGCCTGAGCGATTTTAAACGCATCTACACTCTTGCCGTTGAGATGCACCCGGTCGCGCACGTCAATATCTACGATCACCGAATCCCGAAGCAATGGCCCGTGGTTCGGCGGTGGTGGTGGCGGTGGTTTCTCCCCTTCGCGGATGATGAGCGCCGGCCCTTGTGAAGCGACAACTGGTGTCGGCGCAGGCTCCTGCACGACAGGTGCAGCAGGCAGTGATACTGGCGCAGGCGCAAACGGTGATGCCACTGGCTCGGGAGAGGGCGGCGGTGGAGGAGGAGGTGGCGGCGGCGCTACTGGTTCCGGCTCAGGCGGCACCGGCGCGGGTGCCACAGGCTCCGGAGGAGGTGGCGGCGCAACTGGTTCAGGGGCTGGCGGCGGGGCGACTGGTGCCGGTTCGGGCGCTGGCGCAGGCTTGACCGGCGCAGGTGCGGTTTTTTGGGGAACTACCGGTGCCGGTTCCGGCGCAGGTGGTTCGGAAGCGTTGGCCGGCTGTTTAGCCCAGGGAGATTCAACTGAACCTGTGCAGCCTGCGAGTATGAGCGCGCTGGCGGCACAAAGGGCAACGGTGGAGATGAAGGGACGCATGTTTTATCGGGTTATTTGATTTGGTTGTTCAACGAAGAGGCCGTGTCACGAGGCGGGGCACAAGGTTTGCTTTGTTCGCCTGATCCACTAAAAACACAGTGTCCTTAGTAAAAGTCTCCTCGTCAGCAACAATTAAAATGGAATTTCTCGGTGATTTTTCACCTTCCTTTTTCAAGTGCTCCATGAGCGCCGTGCGTGTTGCCGCCTGCCCGTTAATGTAGAAAACACCGGCTTTGTTCACCGATAACACCGAGCCACTCTGGCTCTTGTCCTTGCCGGCGCTTTCCGCTGTAGGCGGGACGATGGAGAGCGCCTGAACGTCGTCAAAACGCATGGACATGAGAAAGAAAAAAATCAACGCCGTCATCACATCTATCAGGGGGACGATGTTGATGTCGTTCCGGCGTTTTCTGGGGCGGTAGAGGCTCATTGCGGCAGCGGCGGAGGCTCATTATGGGCGTTTCCGGCGGCACCGAGTGAGCACAGGCGCTCGACCGCCATGTTCATGCGGGCGGAAATAACCTCGAGACGCCGTGCGATGTAGTTGCTGGAAACAAGTGACGGGATGGCGATGAGCAGGCCGAGTATCGTCGTCGTCAATGCCATGCCGACGCCGCGTGTGAGCGTCGCCGAATTGGGCATCCCCTCGTCGGGAAACAAAATGAAAAGACCGTAAACGGTGCCGAGCAAACCGATGAGTGGTGCGACGCCGACTATCGTGTCGAGGAGGAAGAGTCCACGTTCCAGACGGGTCAATTCCACTTGGGCAAACGCTTTTAAGGTGTCGGGATCAGGGTTGTTTTTTCGGAAAAAGTTGAGAATGCGTCCACCCGGCGAAGTCTCCCATTGGCGCCGTGGTGCATCCTGCAATGCGCCGCTTACAAGGAGCGTCAGCAGCGCTTCAGGCAGCACCTTGCCGGGGCGCAATGCAAGCAGGCGCTCAATCACAATAAAAACCGCCAGAAACGAGCAAATGCCCAGCGGCCATATAAAAAAACCAGCACCGTCAACAAGCGTCCTCATAAAGGGCGCACTATGATGGCTGAGACGACGGCGGTTCAACCTAAAAAGTATCGTTGAAACCGGGGGCGTGTGGTCTGAGGAGGGGGACAGGGAAGGCATCCGGGATCCAGCGCCCGGGGTTTGGAGGAGCACTTCGTCCTCGTGTGTTGCAGGGCGCCCTCTGCGCTTCAGGCAAAGCGGCGTGGCGGCTCTTCTGTTTCCCGAGACCTTTCTCCACATGTGCAGGAGTGCAGGGTGACGAGGCGTCTGTCGCGGATTTCCAGAATCAAGTCGAAACGCTTTTCCACCTCGGCGAGATCGTGCGTGGACATGACTACGGTAAGCTCGTGTCTGGCATCGCCGGAGAGAAACGATTCGAGGATATCCCGACTGGCAGAGTCAAGGCCGGCAAAAGGTTCATCGAGTAGAAGAACAGCGGCTTCCTGGCAAAGCGCACGGGCGATGAGCACCCGTTGTTGCTGTCCGCCGGAAAGAGCGTGGAGCGGGCATTCCGCCAGTGCCTCCAATCCAAGCCGCCGCATGGCCGAAAGAGCCTTTTCACGGTCATCCGCGCCCGGACGGCGCAACCAGCCCAGACGCAGGTAACGCCCGGCGAGCACGGCGCGGGCGACGGTCACCGGGAAATGCCATTCCAGAGAAGGCCGCTGGGCGAGGAAAGCGATGCTGGGATTACCCCGTGCCGTGCCCGCACCTGCAATTTGCAAGCGGCCCGATAGAGGGGGAAGCAGCCCGGCGAGCGTCTTGAGCAAAGTGGATTTCCCGGTGCCATTGGCTCCGACCAATGCGACGCGGCACCCACGCGGCACACGTAGCGTGATGCGCTCCAAAATGGGCTGGGACACTCCGGCCGGAGCGACGGCCAAATCGCTTGTCTCAATGGCCGGATCACTCCGGCTCACCTTGTGTCCGATTGCGTATGGTAGAAAAACATTCACGGGAAAAGCGGGAAATGCTGTGGGAAAAATGAGGCTTTGGCCAGCCTTCTGAAATTCAAGGCCGCAAGGCCCCCGCGATGCGCCGTATGTTCTCACGATACATGCCCAGATAAGAGGAAAACTCCGCAGGCGTGGACGGCAACGCATCTGTGTAAAGCATCACCGGAGGCGGCAGACCGGCCTCCCGCGTGACTGTGTTCACGAGAGTCGTTCCGCCAGTATTATCATAAAATACAGGCACTTTGAGCTGGCGTGCGAGCCGGATAAATTTGGCAACTTCCCCTGCCGTAGGATCGAGCGCCTCGGTTGAGACTCCACTCAGGAGTGTCGCCGCGCACCGTAGATCGTAACGTGCCCCGAGCCGCCGAAGATTGTCGTGGTGGGCGAGCAGGACGCGGCGCTCCGGAGGCACGCTGGCAAGCGTCCTGCGTGCCCAGCCATCCAGATCGCGCAACGCGGCGGTGTAACGGGCGGTGGCGGCGGCGTAGGCGGCGGAGCTTTGCGGATCAATTTGCGTGAGCCGTGCGGACAGCCGGGTGGCCATGTCCACGACGAGCAATGGATCCATCCAGAGATGCGGGTCGGGCAGCGTTTCCGCGGCGCGGCTGCTATTTTCACGGGATGCCGTGGCCACATGCGGATGCGTGTGCGTGTATCGGCGGCCTCCGTTCTCCCGGAAAAGCTGCTCCTGCCCGAGATAAAGGGTCTTCCGCCGCAGCACGTCGCTCCTCACGAGTTTGGAAAGCCATGCCTCCAAGTCCGGATCTATGGCGATGACGAGATCCGCAGCATGCAATTTGCGCATGTCGGAAGGCGTGGGCTGGTAGGCATGAAAATCTGCGCCGGGCGGCACGATCGCTTCCACCACGACACGCCCGCCGCCGACTTCACGCGCCCAGTCTGCAGGAATGGTGAAGCTGGTCACGACGCGCAATGTCGCGGCTTGAAGCGTCGCGCCAACAGCAAAAAAAAGTGCCGACCAATAAATCATCAACAGCGGTAATTTCATTTCAAAAGATCCTCTTTGAAGTGCTTTGAAAATGCAAGTATTTTGCAATAACGTTCTCTGGAAAAAAATCCATCTTTGCTATTGAAATATCATCCGGCATTTCTAGCGTGTGCGGGCATGAACATTACCCCATTTGCTCATCTCGCCGCCTTGTGCGGATTCCTTGTCGTCCTTGCCTCTTCGGCGACCGCGCAACAGGTGCCGCCTGCGGCCAAGGGCATCGCGCCGGTTGAGGTGACAGCGGTTAAATTTTCTAACGCCAAGGTGGGTGGCCTGCATTCCATGAACCGCATGGAAGTGGAACTCCGTGCTCTCGCTAACGCAAAAATCCTCGAGAATCCGGCTGCCGCCGTCCCCAACAAAGAGTGGGTGGATAAAATCCGCGTGACGGTAACCACGGCATACGAGCGCCCGGCCATCCCGCGGTCGGCGGCGATCACATCAACCACCGCCCGCAAGCCCGGAGCAGCTGGAGCAGCCGGAGCCGATGCTTCCGCTCCGCCGCCCTATGTTTTCTACCGCGCCACGGCGACCATTATGACCATGGAAAGAAACGGCAGAGGGTCACTTTTCTTTTATCTACCCGGGGAAATCGTAAAACGGGACCGCCTCAAACTGGAACCTTACGCCTACCTCGTTGAAATAGATGTGGACGGGACAAATGTGACGACATCAAAAACCATGGCCAGTAAGACCATTCAGAAGCCAGAACAGCTGGATGGCTTCAAACAGATGGCAGACCGTGCCGTTCTCGATACGGCAGGTGTCTTGCGCCCGCAATACATGGTGCCCTATGATCCCGTGCAGGCATCTTCCCCCACGCTGCTCCGGGAGGACACTCCCCGGTAACTGCCTGCCCGGCTTCCCTTCATGTCCATTCCTGGTCTAAAACTACATCCAACTCTCTTTTTTCCGGCATGAGCCTTGCAAATTCGATTATCGTCAATTGTGGAGCCACCCATGTTTCCGCCTCCGTTTTCTCCGCAGCAGGCGGGCAATTGAGATTGGAGAAGTTCCTCGTCCGCTCACTCGATTACAATTACGCGAACGAAGAAGAATGGCTCGGTGCCTTGGGGCGTCCATTGCGCAGCATAGTAAGCAACCTGCACCTCTCCGGCCCCTCCACAGTGATAGTGCCGGGCTACCGCCTCCTCACAAAAAACATCAAGGTGCCCCAGGTGGAACAATCCCGCCAGCGCCAGATCATCGCCTTTGAAGCACAAAACAGCCTGCCCGACGCCGCGGATATGGTCTGGGACAGCCAGATTATTTCCACTGACGGCGTGGAGACCGAAGTCGCCCTGTTCGCCCACCGCTCCTCCGACGCCAACCGCTTTACCGAGGCCGTCTATGCTTCGGGGCTGACTCCCAGCGTCGTGGATGCCGCTACCCTCCTCGACTATCAGGCATACCGGCTCGCCCACCCTGAGATCACCGAAGATGTGCTGCTCGCTAATGTCGGTGCGCGCTCCACCAACCTTACCTTCGTTTCCCAGAACGCATTTAGCATTCAGAATATCAGCATCGGCGGTAACCTGCTCACACAAATGCTTGCCGAAAGCCTCGGAAAAACCTTCCCCGCCGCCGAAGAGCTTAAAACACAATTTTTCACCGACCAGATTCCGCATAACGAAAGCGACCCGCTGGCACGCACACTTACGACTGGCGCACAGTCCTTCGGACGTCGCCTCTCCCAGGAAATCCTGCGGCGCATCGTCAACTACAAGCGGCAAAACCAAGGCCGCGCTCCCAGTGCGCTTCTCCTCTCCGGACGTGCCTCGCTTCTTCCTGGTCTCGCCGCACACCTCAGCGAATCTCTCAACATCGCTGTGGATTATTTCGATCCCACCGAGTCCCTGCATATCGGCCCGCATGTGCAAAAAGATCTTTTAGACTCTTTCCGTTTCCAGATGTCGGAAACCGTCGGTTGTGCTGCACGCCTCGTATTACCCGATGCCGTTGGCGTGGATCTTCTTCCCGTCGAAATCTCCAAACGCATTGCTTTTGAGAAAAAACGCCCGGCATTTATTGTAGCAGCCCTCTTTTTCGCGATTGCCCCGTGGCTCCCCGTTGGCATCCCCTCCGACAGTATCCCGAAATCCATCCAGAAAGATTCGCCCAAATACAATTTTCTCCAAAATCTCCTTCTTCCGTCGAACAAGAAACTGGTTGTGCAGACAAAAGCGCGGCAGGCGGAATATAAACGCATTGACACCCTTCAGCGTGACATCCGCAAAGTGCGCGACGACACGGCTGCAGTCGCCTCGCGCACGACCGCCCTCGCGCAAATCGCAGGCGCCAAAGACGAGTGGAACGGACTCCTGTCTGCCGTGCAGGACGCCATCTTGAACGATAAAGAAGATAGCAACAACCATGTCTGGATTGAATCCGTGAGCATACTTCGCAAGCCCCGGCCAGTTGCCGCTGTCCGTGCTCCGTCCGGGCAAGACGCGGCACAGACGCCTGCCTCCCCTGCGGCATCCGCCGTGCAAGTCACCTTTACTGTTTCGGCGCTGATGGATCAGATCGCCCCAGATTCCGGTTATAATTCCGGTCTCGTGAACGCCAAATTCACCAAGGTGTTCGACGCTCTCAAAAAAATTCCTTTTGCGGAAAGTGTCGAGCAGCGTTCCGCTGGCCCCGACAAGCCCAATTTACCCAAACGCACTTTTGTGCTGACCATCAATCCTGC
>JAITXH010000195.1 GCA_031284845.1 Puniceicoccales bacterium
AGGCGTTCCATCACGAGGAGCATATCCTCCCAGACGATGCGCTTGCTGCGCTTGGAATTGCTGCGCAGCAAATAAGACGGATGGTAGGTGGGCATCACGGGGACGCCGTTGAATTCCCGCCAGTGCCCGTGGATTTTGCCGATGGTGCGCGCTGGATCGGCTCCCAGTAATCCGTCTATCGCCGTGCCGCCCAGTGCCACGATTATAGAGGGGCGCACTATCTCCAGTTGTGCCCGCAAAAACGGCAGACAATAGGCCATCTCCTCCGGTGTCGGCGGGCGGTTGCCATGCAGCGTGGGTAGCTCCGGACGCCATTTCATGATGTTGCCGATATAGACCTGCTCGCGGCTCAGGCCCATTGCGCCAATGATCTTCGTGAGCAATTCCCCGGCAGGGCCGACAAAGGGTTCGCCTTTCGTCTCTTCATCCGCACCGGGCGCTTCGCCACAGAAAAAAATAGCCGCGTCGGGATTGCCGACACCGAAGACCAGTTGCTTGCCGGGGCGCTTGTGTGCGTTGCAAACAGGGCATGTCAACACGCGCTCGCGGAGCCACGCCAGACGGGTGGCTTTATCTCCGGGCGGCACTTCAATGACAGGCGGCGGTGGCAAGGTTTGCTCGGGAGGGGCAGCGGCAGGCACGGCAGCGACGGGCGCGGGTGCTACATACGGCTCAGGCAAAGGCGCAGCAACGGGCAAAGGCTCAACGGCGCGAGGCGGCGAGAGAGGCGCGGAAGACTCCGCCACAAGCGGCGCGGACACCCCGTGGCCCACGGCGATGCGCAAGGACTCCAATGCGGACGCATCCACGGAAAGCCGGGAGAGACCTTCGCGCTTCATCTCGGCAAGGCTCTTGCCGAGCAATTCAAGCATGTCGCGCAACATGGCCGTCCGGGTGCAGTTCCGCGTTATTTTTTCTTCACCTGCTGCGGATACACAAACACCCGGTCATGCATGAGGAGCACCAAATCATTGAGGCCGTCGCCGGTCAGATCCGCCACGCGGGCTTCACGGGGCTGGATTTCCGAGCTGCGGCGCCCGCGGTAGTGCGGGTTGTCGTCGAAGAGTGTGAAATGGAGCGCACTGCTCCACTTGCCGGCTGCGTCGCTCTGAATAAGCTCCAGAACGTGTTTCACGGGGTCGAGCAAGGTGAGGCTCCGGGTGGTGCCTAAGTTGCCGACAACCGCGGCCACCGGCGTAAAACCAGCCAAATCAGTCTCGTAGAGTTTCTTCACCCCGGCGCACAAACCGCGCCGCGCCGTGGGAACCTGGACGATGCGCTCTTTTGTCAAATAGAGAAGGCGCGGAGTCTTTTCTCCGGCGACTTCCTGTGTCCACGCGGACAGCGGCACAAAGGCATCCAGCAGGATGAATTGCCGGGTGCGGAAGACGCCCTCGCTGTCGCGCTCCAGCCATTCGAGCGATTTGTCCGTCTCGTTGCAGGCGAGGAGCACGATCTTGCCGTCTGCGCCGAACTTGCCGGCCAGCGGCGCACGCAGGCGGTCACCGGGGCGGCGGCTGTTTGCCTGGAATACCACGGCAAGCTCTCCTTTGTCATCTACCCGCAAAGCACGCACATAGCCTTGGGCGGAGACCAGCAGAGCGGGCTTGCCGGAGTCGTCCACGATGCCCCAGCCGATGTCTGCCGGGGTGACGCTGTCGAGTATGCTTTTGCGGTAGGCGGAATCCTTGGCGGTTTCCTGAAATTTGCCGTCTTTGCCCTGTGTCCACAGGCGCATGGATTCGCGGTCAACATAGGCAAGAATGTCGGGAAGGCCGTCGTTGTTGATGTCGGCTAGCTGCAACGCGACGATCTCGCGGCGCGATGTCTCGACGGCGGCGTCTGCCTCGAGCTTCCATGCCCCGCCCTCGTCGCGAAGGATGCGGTGGAAAGCGTTTTTCCCCGAATCGTCGCGCACCAGTGCGATAGCCAGTGCGCCTTGAGAAGCCAGATGCAGCGGCTTGCCGCTCACGGCAATCGGCACCGGGAAGCCGGGCTTGCCTTTGTCAAAAGTGACTGCGCCGAGGATGCTCTCTTTTTCGCTGAGCACGAGCAACGCAGGAGGACGGCCCTTTTCAGAAATGGATGCGAGCGCGGAGATGCCCGACAGGGAAGGATACTCGACTGGCTCTTTGAAATCGCCATCGGGCAGCCCCGAATAGACAAGCAGTTTCGCGCCCTTGGGATCGGCCACGATGAGATCGGTGACACCGTCGCCATCCACGTCGAGCAACACCGTATGCGCCGGGCCGCCAATGCCGTTGGGCGGCGCGTAAGTTTGCAAAGCGGCGGACTCCGCACCGTCAAGCGGGCGGGCATCGTCGGAAAAACTCACTTCACTCACCGTGCGCTGGCGTGCGGCGACGGCGGCAAACTTGGGGCTGATGGCACCTTTTCCCGCTTGTAAAGGAGTGGATAAATTCAGCGAAGAAACCGGAATGCGCAGGGTGACCTCCGGGCCAAACCCGGCATCGCTCCGGAGACGAAAGCGCAATGTCGTCTCTTCCCCGGGTATCAAAGTGCCGAACGCTGTCGCACCGTCGCCGGTCAATTTTTGCACAAAAAGCTTTCCCTCGACACCGTCCGTGCGCAGCAGCACAGGCTCCGGAAGCGCATCGGGGATGGTGCCGTTACCTTGAAACGTCCAAAGGGCGATGCCGCTTTTGGCAAGCTGCACGATGGCGCGGGCACCCCCGGCGACAGTGGTAATTTGCAGCGAATCGGAACGCGGCGAAGAATCGAAGCGCTTGTTCTTGAGCGGAGTGCGCCATTCGCCTTTTTGAGGGCCTTGGAAGATGACGTTGAGGCCATTGCGCTCGCTGGTGAAGACGATGTCGGGGAGGCCGTCGCCGTTTAGGTCGCCCACGGCAAGGGCGAGCATGGCGGCGTCTCCAGCGATGGAGTCCCTGCGGAAAAGGGCATCGTCGAGATTGGGCGTCCAGCGGTCGCGGCGGACGGAGCGTTTTTGCTCTATCGGAGCATCAGGCTTGCGCTGGTAAAGCAGCTCGACGCGCCCGGTGTCGTTGTTGAGGAGGGCGATGTCATTCCGCTTGTCGCCGTCAATATCGGCGATGGTAAGCGAACTGATTTCCCAATCCAGTTTGGTGACGAGAGGGGCACCGAGGTGTGGCGCAGTGGCTGCAGCGAGGAGTGAAGGCACACCCAAACAGGCGGCGGCGACAATGGCACGAAGATGAAGAGACATGGCTGTTGGCGTTAAAAAAGAAAAAAAAGCTATTGGAATGCGGCTGTGGCGCAACGCTCAACTCATGTTATTTAGAAGAGGGTCCGGAGCTGGGCCAATATGGAAAATGTGAACCAGGCAGGCAGCGACAGCGCCATGCGTCCCAAATAACTACAAAACGCCCCCTCCCCTTTGGAACAAGCGCTTTGCTCCCATTTTTAATTTTTCATTTTTAATTTTTCATTCTTCTCCTACCTTCCCCGTTTCTCAATGAGCACACCACGTCCCGTCGCCGCCGCCATCCGCATCCACGGTGCCCGCCAAAATAATTTACAGGGCTTCGACCTCGATATTCCTATCGCAAAACTCGTCGTCGTCACCGGACTCAGCGGCGCGGGAAAATCTTCCCTCGTCTTCGATACGCTCCACGCCGAGGGGCAACGCCGCTACGTCGAAACGTTCAGCCCTTACACGCGCCAGTTTCTCGAACTCCTCCCCGCGCCCAAGGTCGGTGCCATCGAAAACATCCGCCCCTCTATCGCCATCCAGCAGGGCAACACCGTCAAAACTTCCCGCTCCACCGTCGGCACCATGACGGAGCTTTGCGACTGGTTCAAAGTCTGGTTCGCCCACCGCGCCCAACTCCACGACCCCGACACCGGCGCACCCATCCGCGCCCATCATCCCGCCAGCGTTTGGGACGCCCTCGTCGCCGCCCATGCCGACAGCACCGCACTCATCGGCTTTGACGTCGTCCGCCCCGCCAAGCTCAAATGGAGCGAGGC
>JAITXH010000065.1 GCA_031284845.1 Puniceicoccales bacterium
CGGCGACATCGAAATCGAGCCAGCCGCCATTGATTTTATCAATGATGTCATTGAGTCCGGCAAAATCGGCTCCGGCGGCGAGGGCTGCCTGAGCGTTGTCGGTGAAGACGAGGACGCGGATTTTCTTACCGCTGCCGTTTGGCAGAGAGACGGTGCCGCGCACCATCTGGTCGGATTGTTTAGGGTCCACGCCTAAATTTGCCGAGACCTCGAATGTCTCGTCAAATTTGAGCGGGGGCATTTTGGCCAGCAGTTCAGCGGCCTGGGCAACGGTGTAAGCGTTTTCCAGGTTGCCGACGGCGGCGGCTGCGCGATAGCGCTTGGATTGTTTTTGTGCCATGACGACTGTTGTTATGAGTCTTCTGCGGAGTGCAGTGATTTGAAAAGGGGCGGGATGAAAGAGATTTTTGGCAGCTTGGAAAGAAAAAAATTCAGGCGATGGCGGCGCGGTGGCTTGGCGGCAACAAGGCGGGTGGCAAACTGCCTATTTTATGAAAATTCGGTCAGGCTCACTTTTTCGTCTTTCGTTTTTCCCGCGCGGCAAACATCCTTGTTGTCATGAGTCGCCGTTCAGACCGTCGTCGCCGCGCATTTCAACGTTCGCAGAAATTTGCGCGCGATCGTGTCCGTGCAGCCCAGGAAAGGCTGGGGCTGACAGAAGAGCAAATGCCTCTGCCCACGGAAAACATCGCTGGCGGGGGCGAGCACGACCAAAGCGAAATCGGACGTGCGCCGGGGCAACTCCCCGCGTCCAGCCCTTTCGAGAGCAACAGGCCGACCCGCTTCCGTGTCATTTGCTATGACGAAGGTTCCAGCTCGAGGGAGGAATTCTCCGAGGTGGATAAACTCACCCGTTATGTGGACAGGGGGGGAGTAGTCTGGGTGCAGATGATGGGACTGACTGATCCGGAAATCGTCCATATCGTCGGTGCCATCTTCAACATCCCGATGCTGGCGCAGGAAGACATCCTCGCCATTTGGTCGCGCTCCAAGTTCGACGAATACGGGGACATGCTTCTTGCCATCGCCCGCGCGGTGCGCCTGAGCATCAAGGAAGACGAGGAGCAGAGTCAGCAAATCTCGTTCATTGCCGGGCACAATTTTGTGATTTCCTTTCACGAAAATGATGAACCGGTCTTCGATGCCATTGAACGGCGCATCAAGGAAAACTCAGGGCGCATACGCCGTTGGGGGCCGGGTTTTCTATTCTACGCGCTCTTTGATACGCTCGTTGACCGGATGCTTTATTATACCGAGGAGATAGAAGATGCCATCAGTGATCTGGAGGACAAAAATCTCTCCGATGAGGACGATTGCGACATCGGCGAGGTGTATCGCATCAAGCGCATCATCGTGCGGCTCAGCCGCGTGGCCATCCCGATACGAGATACGGTGCGCGTGCTTGAGCACTATGACCACCCGCTGCTGCCACATTCGCTCGACATGTATTTCGGCGATTTAAACGACCATGCCCTGCGTGTCGGTGACCGTGTGGAGCACGCGAGGATGATTTTGCAGGAATTACAGGAATACCACCATACCATCCAGGAGCAGAAGACCAATGACATCATCCGCGTGCTCACGGTGATGAGCTCGATCTTCATCCCGCTGACGTTTGTGGTCGGCATTTACGGCATGAATTTTGAGCACATGCCCGAGATAAAAACAGAATACGGCTACCCGATTTGCATGGGGCTTATGGCGGTCTTCGCCATCTCCACGCTCTACTACTTCCACCGGAAAAAATGGATTTGACCTAAGTGGAGCAGTTGGGTCAGGGCAGACGGGCGCGGGGGCAGTCCGAAGATCTACCCTGCGCCAATTCGCATTTTTTTTACCTGCATCGCTTCACGAGAAGCGGGTCAATCCTTCTTCTCCTCTCCTTGCCCGATATGCTTTATGCGGTCGCCCTCTTCGCTGCGCTTGGCGTTGTTCCAGCGCTCCAGCGAGCCGACAAGATAGCCTGTGATGCGGCGAATGCGTTCAAATCTCGGGCCGTTGTTGTCCTCACGGCGTCCGCATTTCGGGCAGACATCGTGGATTATGCCCATATAGCCGCACACGGGGTCGCGATCTACGGGATGGTTGATGCTTCCGTAGCCGATGCCGCTTTCCTTCATTTTGCGGATGATGGCTTCAAAGGCATTGAGATTGTTCAACGGTGAGCCGTCCATCTCGATGTAGGTGATGTGCCCGGCGTTGCACAAGGAGTGATAGGGTGCTTCGATTTCGATTTTCTCGAAGGCACCGATTTTGTGATACACGGGGACGTGGAAGGAGTTGGTGTAGTAGTCGCGGTCGGTCACGCCGGGGAGCTTTCCGAAGCGTTTGCGGTCCAGCGCGGTGAAGCGGCCTGCAATGCCTTCCGCAGGGGTAGCCAGGAGCGAGAAGTTCAACTTGTGTTGCTGTGCCAGCTCGTCGGCGCGCTTGCGCATATGCGCGATGATTTCGTAGCCGAGCTTTTGCGCTTTCGCGCTCGTGCCGTGGTGTTCCCCGGTCAGGGCGACGAGGGTCTCGGCAAGGCCGATGAAGCCGATGGACAAGGTGCCGTGCTTGATGATCTCGCGCAGTGGTGTGCCGGGCTTGAGTCCCTTCGAGCCCATCCAGATGCCCTGCCCCATGAGGAAGGGGAAGTTGCGCGGAGTTTTGTTCGCCTGGATCTCGAAGCGTTCGAGGAGCTGTGCGGCGACGAGTTCGATTTTTTCATCAAGCTCCTGAAAGAAGCCGGAGAGATCGGCAGTGTTGCGCTCCAGCAGCGAGACGCCGTGCTTGATGCCGAGCGCGGGGAGATTGATGGTCGTGAAGGAGAGATTCCCGCGTGAGGTGATGCGCCCATCGCTCTCCGGGAAGATGGAACTGAAGACACGCGTGCGGCAGCCCATGGTGGCAATCTCGGAATGGTAATCGCCTGCGCGGTAGTATTGGAGATTGAACGGGGCGTCTATGAACACGAAGTTCGGGAAAAGGCGTTTGGCCGATACCTTTATGGCCTCTTTGAAGAGGTCGTAGTTGGGGTCGGTTGGATTGTAATTCACCCCTTCTTTCACCTTGAAAATAGTGATGGGGAAAATGGGCGTTTCGCCCTGCCCCATGCCATTCCAGACGGCCTTCAAGATGGATGCGATGACGAGGCGGCCTTCTGCGGTGCAATCCGTGCCAAAGTTCACCGAGGTGAACGGCACCTGTGCGCCGGCGCGTGAGTGCATCGTGTTCAGGTTGTGGATGAAGCCTTCCATGGCCTGCTCGGTAGCGCGCACGGTGTCTTCGGCGGCCAACTCAAAGACGGTGTTGAGCACATCTTCCGAGACACAGGATGCGCAGGGATGCAGTGCCACGGCGAGCGATTGCACGACTTCGGGCAAGGCGGGCTTGGGGTAGGCGATGCGGTGCGACTCTGCGATAGCCTCCCATGCGGCGAGCGCCGTCTCGATGTCAGATTTCCCGATGAGACGGCCTTCAAATTTGAGGAACTTGACAAGGTTCTGAATGAAGCAGGTGCGAAAGGTTTTTTGCACGCCACGGGCCATCGCATAATCGAAGTTGGGAATGCTCTGCCCGCCGTGCTGTTCATTTTGGTTGGATTGCAACACAATGGCGGCGAGCGCTGCGTAGCTGGCGATGCCGTTGGGCGGGCGGATACTGCCGTGCCCGGTGCCAAAGCCTGACTCAAAAAGCCCGCATATGTCTATCTGGCAGCAGGTGAGCGTGCCCATCGGCAAAAAATCGAGGTCGTGAATGTGGATGTCGCCGGCCTCGTGTGCGCCGATGTGTGCGGGATTGAGCAACACGGTGCGCGAAAATTCTTTTGAGCTTTCCGACCCGAACTTGAGCATGGCACCCATGGCGGTGTTGCCATCCACGTTGGCATTATCGCGCTTGAGATCGTTGTTTTCTGCATCATCAAACACGATGCCATTGAGCGTCTTGATGAGGCGCGACTTGGTGTCGCGGATACGGCTGCGCTCCTGGCGATAAAGGATGTAAGCCTTGGCGACCTCGAAGCGGTTCATCTCGACAAGCGTCTTCTCGACGATGTCCTGAATGTCCTCGACGGTGGGTGCCTCGCCGAAGAACTCGGCCTTGATTTTTTCCACAACACGCAGGGAGGCGATGTCGGCAAGGGCGTTGTCGTGCAAACCCGAGGAAAAGATGGCCGCCTGAATGGCGTGGGTGATTTTTTCTGTATAGAAAATTTCTTTGCGCCCATCGCGTTTGCGGATGTAGGCGACTGCTGGGAGGGGGGCGCGGGAGGCGATTCCCATGTGACCTGTGTAGAGAGTGGGGGAAGCTGACATAGCAGTGTTTTTTACTTAGTTTTTTTTGACCTTCTTCGTGGAGGGATGAGGCGGCGACCTTGCGCCTTTTCAGATAGAAAATCACACGGAAAATAAAAAAATGCCGCAGTGAGAAGTTTTTTTACAACGACAATCAGAGAAATGAATATGTCACCTATTCACAAATTATTCACTGGATATTCACAGCTTGTTCGCGGCTCGTTTTTTATGAACCTTTTCCATCGGCGGTGCATTCCGCGACGAAGGATTGGTAGCCGGGCGCCCGCTCCGAAAAAATGGTCTCACACTCGAAACGCCAAGGTGCATCCGGCACCACTTTCCAAACGGGGTGATTCTTGACAAGTGCCTCTGCCCAATTGAAATAAGAAACGTGATCCGTGCGAAAATACAAGCGCGTCGCACCGGGCACTGCCAGTGCTGCAAAGCGGTCAAGGAGGGCGGTTTGAATGAGGCGGTTCTTGCGATGGCGCGTCTTCGGCCAGGGATCGGAAAAAAGGAGAAAAAACGCGGCAAACCGTAAACCATCCGGGATTGCGGCAAGGAACTCGGAGGCATCCGTGTTAATAAAATCCAGATTGCCCAATGCGGCGCGGCGGCACTTGCGCTCAGCGCGCTCAATCCGGTGCGCGATCAAATCCACTCCCACACAGTATTCTTCCGGATGCGCGGCGGCGTAGGCGGTAAGAAAATGCCCATGCCCGCACCCCAACTCCAACACCGCGGGGCACCCCGCCGCGACAGCTTCAAAGCGTGCCGCAAGCCGCATGCGCAGAGCGGCGACACGCCCGGCGCGGGCGGCATCAAGAGCGGCGCGGATTTCGCTGCGGTCTTCCGGCATTGGCACAGGGCGGGAGGCGGTCCAGTTGCGGTTGTATCCCCGGTCTGCTTCAGCTTCCGGGCTTCACGGCAGGAAGCGCGGCAAGCTCCGGTGGCAAGGCGTCGGCAGGATACGCGGGAAAACTCATTTCAAGGAGCGGGAGAAACGGCACGTCAAAGTGCGTCTTGCCGCTGGAACGGTCCACAAGAGTGACTACTGCAGCGCCCGTCCCGCCGAATGCTTTTACGATGTCGAGGCATTCCTGCACACGTCCGCCACGCGTGACAACATCCTCGACCACGAGCACGCGCTCGCCGCGGGCAATCTTGAAATTCCGGCGCAACACGAGCCGGTCATTCTCCTTTTCCGCAAAGATAAAGCGTTTGCCAAGTTGCCGGGCGACCTCCTGCCCGAGCACAAGGCCACCCATCGCCGGGGACAACACCGTGGCGCACTCGACGCCGGCAAGCCTCGGTCGAAGCAATTCGACGAGCCGCGTCACCTTGTCGAGATGCTGGCAGACTTGTGCGCATTGGAAAAAATGCGCACTGCGCAACCCGCTGCGCAAAATAAAATGTCCGGTGAGTAAAGCACCGGTGTCGCGGAAAATTTGAAGAACTTCGTCTTGGACGGGATTCATTGCGCCGGGGGAGCTTGCGTGCTCGACGCTCCGGGTCAAGCGCGGGGGCGCACATTCTCCAGCGGAAGCGGTGCATCGCCCCGCATTCCCGGCCCTCCCGCCGCGCCTCCCCGTTACAGATGAAAAATGCCGGGGGAAAAGCGTTGCCAAAGCGGACACCGGCGCGCATTGAAGCACAAAGCATATAGATACCTAATCATCAATGAGCAGTTCTTTTTCCGAATTGGGCCTTTCCGAACCCGTTTTACGCGCCCTTGAATCCTGCGGCTATACCGAGCCGACTCCCATCCAAACTCAGGCCATCCCGCTGATCTTGCAAGGCAGAGACATTATCGGTGCCGCCCAGACAGGCACGGGGAAAACCGCCGCCTTCGCCCTGCCAACGCTCCAGCGACTCGGCACCCACACCGGCGTCCCGCGCTGCCTCGCCCTCGTGCCCACGCGGGAATTGGCAATGCAGGTGGAAGAAAACTTCAAGCGTTACGGCAGCGGAGCCGACCTGCGCATCACGCTCCTCTACGGCGGCGTCAGCTATAAACCACAAGTCCACGATCTCGAATGCGGGACCGATGTGATCGTGGCTACGCCGGGGCGCCTGCTCGACCTGTGGGGGCAACGCCACGTCCACCTCGACAAAATCGAAGTCCTCATCCTCGACGAGGTGGACAGGATGCTGGACATGGGGTTCATCGAAGACGTGTCGCGCATCATCCGCCTCTGCCCCAGCGAACGCCAGACCCTGCTCTTCTCGGCGACCGTGGAAAAGTCCATCCTCAACATCGCAAAGTGGGCACTGCGCAATCCGGAAATCATTGACGCACGCTCAGGCTCGGTCTCCGCCGAGACTGTCGCGCACTACATTTATCCCGTCGAGAGTTATCAAAAATACGACCTCCTGCTGGCCTTGCTGGAAAAAACAGATTTCAAAAGCGTCATCGTTTTCACGCGCACGAAGCGCGATGCCGACCGCATCACCGAATGGGTGCAATCTACCACGCACGCCGTGGCGACCATGCACGCCGACCGCACCCAGAGCGAGCGTGCCGAAGCGCTGGCAGGCTTCAAATCGGGGAAATACCAAGTGCTCGTCGCGACAGACATCGCCGCACGCGGACTCGATGTGCGCGGCATCTCCCATGTGATTAATTACAATGTGCCCGACCACGCCGAAGACTACGTCCACCGTATCGGTCGAACCGGGCGGGCCTCCGAAAAAGGAGAAGCGTTCACACTTTTTTCCCCGGACGAAATCATGGACTTGCAGGCTATAGAGCGCCTGCTCGGGCACACGATAGAGCGCCGCAGACTGGAAGGCTTCAAATACCGCTTCGAACCGATGATGGGCACTACTGCCTCTGCTGCGAAATCCGGCGGCGGCCTCCGCCGTCGCAACAGGTAGCCGGGCAGACCACCGCGGCCTACTTCCGCGGAGAACTCCAATTGCTGCCGCGCCGGGGGATGATGATGACAGGGCGCGACACACCAGCACCCGCACGGGAACCGGCATCCATGTCCCATTGTTTTGTCAGCCAATTGTAGCGAATGCGTTCGCCCCCCGTGGCGGTGATCCCGCCGGTATTCACAACCGGATTCCCGGAGAGATAAAGCTCATGCTTTTGCGGAAACATCTCAAACATCTGCCCCGAAGCCTTCCTCCCGTTCACGTCAAACCGCACATCCTCGCGCCCGATAATGCGCGTAATGTCGTAACCGGGACGCGCCCCGGAGCGAGTCGCAGCAGAGGTGCCCCCTTGCGCGATATAACCCTCCACGTTAGCACAACGCCCGTTCATTCCCGGCCCGGAAAGCGCCACATCACCCCGCATGAAAAACCGGGAGCGCACACTGTCGCCGAGGATTTCCAGCAAGTCGCTCTCCATGTCAATCGGCCCCGCCTGTTCCTTGAGCGCGGAGGTATCCGACGACGGCGCACCGGGAAATCCGCCAAAGTCCACACCTGAAGCTTTTTTAAATGTAAGGTGCGGGCGCACACCGGGCGTGGACGCGTGCGGCTTCAAAGTGAAAAACTGGGTTGCCCCGCCATTTTTCCCGCCGTTTCCGCCGGGGGCCGACGACTCCCGTAACGCCACGCTGGGGAGCAGCACGGCCTCCCCTCCGCGGGCGATATAGGCCTCCGTCTCAAACCGTGCATTGCCGACAGCCGTGATGTTGTGGATGCGTGCCATGCTTGTGCTGCCATTCGTATCACCTTTGGCGTCGGCGAGAATGTCCATGCGGTCACAACGCCCATCCAGTCCCGTGCCAAGCAAGACGACATTTCCCGTAAAGTTGAACTCTGCCAAATCTCCGGGGAGTTCCGTCATCACCAGCACATCGCTGTCCACCACCGTAGGCGCCTGCTCCAGCGGATCGTCAGGCACCGCATCCTGTCCGCTCCGCAGAGGATTCAGCGGCGGCAATGTTACCCGGGCACGCTGGCGTTCTGGCGCGACGCCAGGCGCGGATTCCACTGTCGCACTCAATTGTGCCTCGCTCCCTTCCACCTTGCTCGAATGCATTTTTATCCGGTGCCCCAGCAGTTGCGCACCTCGCCCGGACAAGACCGGATTTTCATAAAGCTCCATGTCATATTCGCCTTCGCCCTGCCCGGGAAGGATCTCCACCTTGCCGCAATTCAGGAGACGCCCCTCGTGAATTGCACGCACATCCTTTTCGGCAAAAATGCGATTCACCCGTGCGTCCGCCTGTCCGGAGTCGCCCGGAGCCGTAAACTTCGAGACAGATCCACGCGGCGTCTCCACCGTGATTTTTTCGGAATTGATTATCAGCCCCTCGTCTTTGGCACGCACATCACCCGTCATCTCGATGAGATTAATTGCCTCCTCCGGCGAAGAGATGATGAGGTGCCCCCCGGTGACAATGGCACCCCCGCCCTGCCCCCCTTTGCCCTCGCCACGCAGGAAAGAGGGCGTCTGCAAAACGACAGGGACGCCATCCTCATGGCGAAACACATCTATCTTGCCAGTGGTGGTATTGTTGACGATGCGCCCGCCTTGCACGTTCACGCGCTGGGCAAAATCATCGACGCGGGTGTTCCCCGAAGTGGTGAATGTCTGCGTAGCCTGATCATACCGGGAGATGTTACCGGAAATCTGGCGCGCCTGGCTCGTGATGCGCACGCCGCCTGCGGCCACGATGTCCTCCAGTTTCTCAAAATCAGGACGCCCCCCTATGCCGCCCGGCGCGGGCTTCTCAGGCGGTGCCAAAGCGACGCCTCCCGGTGTCTTTGCCTGTGTGTCTTCCGCCACACCTGCGAGCACCCGGATATCTGTCTCTTTCAGCCG
>JAITXH010000121.1 GCA_031284845.1 Puniceicoccales bacterium
TTGAAGACGGCCTTGGGGAGGCGCTTTTCCATCTTGTCGAGGGAGAAGACGTTGATCCCGAAAAGGGTTTCGACTTTGTCATTTTTATAGTCGAAGGACGGCTTTGGTTCAGTGAGGGAAGCGATTCCCTCGATTGCTTTGCGACGTGCTGCGTTACCACTCATGAATTGGATGGAGTTGTTGGTTGATGAAAAAAATGGATACATGACGACTAGCACGGCACATGCCAAAGAGAAAATGGGGACAAGCGGATAAAATATTTTCAGCCGCATAGAGACTCCTGCCTCTGAGTGCCATATTTATTCTAAAAGGGCAGTCGAATCAGAAAGCATCCATAACACATTGGAGGTCTGATGATTATAAATTTCCCACTAACTACCCCGAGGCGCATAACTCAATCAACAAATCGCCTTCTATTTCAAGATATTGCAAAATCCGCTTCTTCCAATTGCTCTTTTTAGGATTTATAGTTAATAGCTTATGCTTCCCGCTACAAAGCCTTCAAACAACCAGTGGCCCAAAAACCACCAAAGCCAATACGGTTTTCTTAAATGGATTAAAGCAAAGCTCCCCTAGTCTGAATGTTTTTAAGCATAATTTTTGCAAAACATTGCGCATTTTGCCTAAATTTAAGCACCTCCTTTTTTTCTGCGCTTCTCGCCGTGGGACACAAAAAAAGACCCGGTGTTTCCACCGGGTCTTTTTTTGGAACAGGCTTCCGGTGCTTATTGCCCGGCCTTGTCGAGCAAGTCGCCAAGGTTGTTGATGTCCTGCCCGGAGTTGGAGCTGCTGGCATTGCTTCCGGCACCAATCTTGTTTTGACGGTCAATCGAGTTGATTTCCGCCTGCAATTGGGCGGGGTCATAGCTAGCCGCCTTAATCGAGAGGCCAATGCGGCGTTCTTCGCGGTCAATTTTGATGACGCGTGCCGAGACTTGCTGCCCGATCTTCAAGATATCTTTGATCTTCTCCACATGCTCTTCGCCGATTTGCGAGATGTGAACAAGGCCGTCTATCTCGTTTTCAAGTTCCACGAAGGCACCGAAGTTTGTGATCTTCGTTATCTTGCCCTCGACGATATCGCCAATGTGATACTTGCGGTCAATGTCGGCCCACGGGTCGTCCTGCGTTTGCTTGATGCCAAGCGAAATGCGCTGCTGGTCGGCATCCACATCGAGCACAATGGCGTCCACTTCGTCGCCCTTCTTGAGGACTTCGCCGGGGTGGTTGATGCGGCGCGTCCAGCTCATGTCGGAGACGTGGACCATGCCGTCAATGCCTTCTTCAAGCTCAATGAATGCGCCGAAGTTTGTCAGATTGCGCACCTTGCCGCGCACGCGGGCTCCAGCGGGATAATTGTGGCGGACCATATCCCACGGGTTGGCTTCGAGCTGGCGGACGCCGAGCGAGATTTTCTGCTCGTCTTTGTTGACGCCCAAGATGACGGCATCCACTTCCTGCCCGATGCGAAGCACTTCGCTGGGTTTGGAGATGCGCTTCGTCCAGGAAAGTTCGGAGACGTGGACGAGACCTTCGACGCCTTGCTCGATTTCGATAAATGCGCCGTAGTTGACGAGGTTGACCACTTTGCCTTTGACGTGTGCGCCGACCGGGAACTTGCGTTCGATGTTCTCCCATGGATTGGCGGAGCACTGTTTGAGGCCGAGCGAGACGCGTTCGCGGTCGCGGTCCACTTCGACGATCATGACTTCAATTTCCTCACCCACTTTGAGCATTTCATTCGGGTGCGAGATACGGCCCCAGCTCATATCGGTGATGTGGAGCAAGCCATCGAGACCGTCGAGATCCACAAATGCACCGTAGTCGGTGATGTTTTTGACGACGCCCTTGCGTTTTACGCCCGGCTTCACTTCGTCGAGCAAAACGCGACGTTTTTCGTGGCGCTGTTCTTCGATGAGTTCGCGGCGGGAGACGACGATGTTCTTGCGCTCGGTATTAATTTTGAGAATCTTGAAGTCGTAGGTCTGGCCCACGTATTGGTCGAGATTCTTAGGCGGCTGGACGTCTATCTGCGAGGCGGGCATAAAGGCATCCACGCCGACGGAGACAATGAGTCCGCCTTTGACTTTGGCCTTCACGCGCCCTTGGACGACGGAGCCTTCGGCGCTGTTGGCGACGATATTTTCCCAGTTCTTCTTCTGTTGGGCCTTGTCGTAGGAGACGACGGGGCTGCCTGTGCGGTCTTCCAGTTTTTCGAGGAAGACCTCGATTTCCTGACCGACTTGTAATTCGCCCAAATCGGGGAATTCGTTGTGAGGGACGATTCCCTCGGATTTGCCGCCGATATCAACGACAACATCGTTTTGTCGGATTTCGGTGATGACACCTTTGATGATAGTGCCGGCTTTGAGTGTGCCGAAACTGCTCGATGCGAGCAGTTGTTCCATTGTAGAGGACATGATGTTCAATTAAGACCTGCCGGCTGTTGAATGCCACAGGGTTGATTGTTGGTTGTTTGGTTTGTTTGTGACAATTTCCCCCGTCGAGGCTTGGCAACCCGCCAAGTTTGCGAAGGAAAGGGGCCGGAAAGTGGGCAGAAGGCGCGGCGTAGGCAAGCGTGAAATATGCGGCGCAGTTCATACATTCCGGGAAAAGCGGGGCAGATTTGCCCAAGTCCACCCATTTTCCGGCTGGCGGGACAAATAACAACCTTGCCCGGAACGAGAAGTCCGGCATAACGCGAATGTGCTCTCATTTTTAAGAAAAGCCGGTTTTTCAAATTCCATCGCCCGTCGTTGCGCCGAAGACGAATCCACGCGCCTACGCCTCAAATACTCGCCTTACTATCATACGTTCAGCGGGCAAAAGGGCACCCGCGTCACGCATGAAGGCCGCGAGCTGGTCATGCTTTCCAGTAATGATTACCTTGGGTTGACCTGCCACCCGAAAGTCATCGCCGCTGGCAAAGCCGCCCTTGAGACATGGGGAAGCAGCACCACCGGAGCACGCCTCTCCAACGGCAGCCGTGCCTACCACACCAAGCTGGAAGAGCGCCTTGCCGCCTTTCTCGGCAAAGAGGCCTGCCATGTGAGCGCAGCCGGTTACCTGAGCTGTATGTCCGCCATCCAACCGTTTGCCGGCAAAGACGACCTCATTCTGGCCGATAAAAACTGCCACTCTTCGCTCTGGGCCGGCATCGGGCTTACGCAATCCCGGGTCGAGCGTTTTGGGCACAACAACCCAAGCTCGCTCGCGGAAGCGCTGAGCTTTGAAAAACCGGAGACGGCCAAGCTGGTGGCACTCGAAGGCGTGTATTCGATGGAGGGGCACACTGCCGCCCTGCCGGAGATACTCGCCGTCTGCAAAAACCAAAACTGCTTTTTCGTCATGGACGACGCCCATGGATTCGGCGTGCTCGGGCCTGGCGGGCGGGGCACCGCCGCGCATTTCGGCGTCACAGACGAGATAGATTTGATCTGCGGCAGCTTCTCCAAAGCGCTCTCGAGCACGGGTGGCTTTGTAGCGGGCAGCCGGGCTGCCATCGAATACCTGCGCACGCACTCAAAGCAGACCATCTTCTCGGCTGCCCTCCCGCCCGCGCAGGCCGCCTGCGCACTGGCCGCCCTGGATGTGCTGGAAACAGAACCGCAGCATCTGGAAAATCTTTGGCGCAACACGCGCCGCTACAGAGAACTCCTGCTCTCGCTCAAGCTCGACATCTGGGGCAGTGAAACACCCGCCGTGCCAGTCGTGCTCGGTTCCAGAGAACGCGTTTATCCCTTTTGGCAAAAGCTGATCGAGAAAGGCGTGTTCACCGTGATGTCCATCGCGCCCGCCGTGCCACCGGGGAAAGATCTGGTCCGCACAGCGATTTCCGCCGCGCACACTGACGCCGATTTTGAAATCATCGCCAACGCCTTTGCTGCCGCCGCAAAACGATGGTAACGATGTGAATATTTCACGGAAAACGGAATGCTGCGGGAAAGAAAACTTGACGAACAGGGCTTCCTCGCAACCATGCGCCCCCTCTTTTTTATGGGAAAACAATACAACAAAGTCATCAAACGCCAGCGCGCTCGCGCTTACGAACAACGCGTCAAAGAACGCGTCCACAAGGCCATTGCCGCCGCAAAAAAGCGTAAGTAAACCGTCGGCGCTCCGCAAAAAAATGCCGCGAACGCCACTCTCCATATTCCGTGCGCACCGCCCCTGCCTTGTCGCATGGGCGGCGTTGTTGGCGGCTACAGCCCTCCTGCACGCCGCACCGGAGGCACAGCCGGAGACGCCGGAAAGGGCGCTTATCCCCGTCAGCTACGTTTACGTGCGCTGGCAAGGTGCGACGGACTTCAAGCGCATCAGCGAGTATTTCACCGGACGGGAAGACACGGGCGGCAATCTCATCGTGCGCACCGATCCTGCGATCCGTGCCGGATTATACTTCCGCGTAGGGATGCCCTTCGGCTTCCAACTCCCGGAACACGCGAAGGCCGTCCTGGAATATGTCTGTGATGATGCCCACGCAGTGAGCAAGCACACCTTCGATTTACCCGCCATGCCGGGCGGCCCCTTTGCCGAGATCCTTCTCGGCGTGACGGGAAAAAACTGGCCGGACCGCAAGCGTAAGCTCGTCGCATGGCGCATCACGCTCACCGGGGAAAACGATACAGTCATCGCCTGTAGACAAAGTTTCCTCTGGAGTATGCGCGAGCCAGACGGGAAACCGCTAGCACCGCCCGCCGCCAGTCCACCAGCACCGGCAACACCAGTATCGCCGCCTCAACCGGAGAAACCTTGAGGCCATGCCCGCCGGGACAAATGAGAATGCGGGCACGGCGCGTCCAGACGCCGTAAGCGTCCTGTTGCGTGCGTTCGACAATAACCGCTTCCCGCACGGCATCATCCTGCATGGCCCGGACGCCGCCACCCTGCATGACGCCTGCGCTGCCATCGCCACACGCCTGCTCAACACGAGCGGCCTGGCGGAGTTGCCATCTCACCCGGATTTCCATGCCCTGCGCCCGACCAACAAGATGCGCCGCATCAACGTTGACGATATCCGCAACCTTGTCCGCCTCATCCAGCACTCGGCGTCCGCCGGCGGACGCAAGGTAGCCGTTATTTACGATGCCGAGCGGATGGTGCATGAATCCGCCAACGCTTTCCTGAAAACGCTGGAAGAACCTCCGGAAGACAGCACGCTTTTTCTGCTCACAACCAAGCCCACTCACCTGCTCGACACCATCCGCAGCCGGTGCCTGCAATTTTACGTCCCTCCTGGAGAATCCAAAGCACCCGACCCTGCCTGGGCCGCTTGGCTGGACTCGCTGGGGGAGTGGCTGGAGAGCCTCGCTGCGCCAATGGAACGCGGGCGCATCGCCACACTCGTCTTCTCGCTCTACGGCATGGCCTCGCGCTTCGAGGGCCTTTTGAAAAACGCGGCT
>JAITXH010000129.1 GCA_031284845.1 Puniceicoccales bacterium
CCAATCTTGAAAGGAATGGCCGGGGCTGCGGCGGTTATTGCGCGTCCCTGAAAACGCTGTGTGCCTTCCAGCACTAAAATTCCTTCTACGCCAGCTCGCTTGGGATCTGTTACGCGGAGCTTTACTACGCCTTCACTTGCATCGGATGCTATTTGCGCTGGAGTTACGCTAATGCCGCCTCCGGCACGGGTGGCGCTTACTCGCACGGGGGGAGGACGCGGAGGCGGTTTACCAGCTTTTTTCCCGGCTTGTGGCGCGGGTGTTTCTTTGGGCGGCGTCTTGGGCTCCTCGCGACGGACGATACGCACGGGAATCGAGACTTCTGTGTCGAATGGCAACTCCAGGATTCCGGCACCGGGAGGGCGGAGCACTTCGACGAAAAAGGGCGGCGGCGGGGCGACGACGAGGTAACTTTGGGCGACGGGCACGGTGTGGGTATAAAAGAAGGCCTGCATGAGTTCTTCAGCGGCATTCACCGGGTGGCGCACTGTCTTGGTGCCGACTTTGGCCTCGGCGAAGAAACGTGGTTTATAGACGCCCGGCTTGGCGTCGCGGGGGGTGGTGAGGGTGAGCAGGGTGTTGTTTTTACCCGCGGGGATGGTGGCGGCGGAGAGCACAAAACCTGCCGGCAGATCTTCAACGGCGAGGCGCACGGGTTCATTGAAATCGTCCAGACGGAATACTTTTAATTGCATCACTACGCTGCTGCCGGCGGGCACACTGATGTTGTCGGGTGTGAGGCGCGGCTCGAAGTCGGGTTGTGCGTGGGCGATGCGCAGGCGGTAGGCGTATTCCGGGCCGCCTTTGCCCTGGATGTCGCGGATACACACCTGCACGGGGCCGTTGTCGGCGATAGTGACAGTGGTTTGCGGATCTGCATGGTGTGTGATGAGTCCGTAACGTTCGTCTTTGACATCATCTACATAGAGTTTGGGCGGGCGGCGTTTACCATCGGGGCCGATGGTGGCGAAGCGCTTCGAGGGCGTGAGTGCGAGATGGGCGTCGAGCGGGGAATCGAGGCGGCGTGCCATGACGTCTATGACGAGGGTGTCTCCTTTTTTTGCGGAAAATGAATAGTAATCTACATCGCCGGGTGTGTCTATGCGTCCGTTGATGACAACGGGAGGCGTGATGGTTTGTGGCATCTTCAAGAGGTTGTTCGGCTCGCGTTCCGAGACCTCGAGCAACTGGCCAAGCTCAAAGATGCGTGCGTTGGCCGGGCCGGACGGGGTAGGCAGGGCAAGAGTGGTGAGGCCGGGCTCACTGCCGGCAAGCGGGATGCGTGTACGCACTTCGTTGCCGGGTAGGTTGATGCCGCGGGCGGTGATTTCCACTGTTTTGTCTCCGGCGCGTGCGCCGAGTGGAAAGATGTCCGTCACGAAGGGGAGTTCACCGATTGTCATGCGATAGACGAAGTCGTCGCGTCCGCGGGAGACGGCGTCTTGAATCTCTACATCGTAGTCGCCTGTGGCCGGCACCGTCCACAGGAGCACGGGGTCGGGGTCGAATCGGAAATCGTCGGCGCTGGCGATCGGGGCTTGGGAGATGGCATCGAAGAGTGTGATTTTGGGTTGGAACCAGCCCGGGACTGCGTCGGCGAGGAAGGGCTTTATGGCGCGGCCCTTTACCTGAATGAGGAGCTTGCATCCGGCAATGGCGTGAAAGCGGAAACGGTCGCGCCCGGCGTTGAGGATTTGCCCGTTGACGACGACGGGGAGCGCCGGGAGCACCTGAGGTGTGGCGGCGGAGCTTGCCCCGGTTTCTTTGACTTCCGGGATGGCACTGACTTCGAATCGGAAGCGGTTTGAAAGGCCGCCGGCGGCCATGATGCGCAGATCGCGCACTCCGGGGGTGGCTGTGGGCGCGACGGTGAGGTGCAGGCGCACTGTCTGGGAGGCGGCTTCGTCGCGCTTTTTGGCTTCATTGATTTGGGCGGGCGTAGGCTCAAGGATGGAGAGCACTTTGCCGCTGACGCCTTCGCCGCTGATCCAGACTTCGGAGGCTCCGTCAAGGGATTTGCCGCCGAGAGAGATTTCGAGTGTGTCGCCATGTCGGGCACCGGCGGGATAGAGGTATTCGATATAGGGCGGGGTGGCAAAGGCAGATGCGGTAAAGGCGAGGAAAAAGAGGAAAAGTGCAAAGATCAGTCGGTGACGTTTTTGTCCCGGTCTGGGGATGCAATTCAGGAGTTTGCGCGTGTAGGCGTGTGCGGGGGCATTTATCACATCGGCTGTCGCGCCGTGCTCGACGATCTCTCCGCGATACATCACGGCGACTTCATCGGCCAGATGAGCGACGACGCCGAAATTATGCGTGATGAGTAGGATGGCCATGTTGTGCTTGCGCCGCAATTCGCCGAGCAGAGTCAAAATCTGTTTTTGGATAGTCGCGTCGAGCGCCGTGGTCGGCTCGTCGGCAACGAGCAGACGCGGGCTGCAGGCGAGCGCCATCGCGATCATCGCACGCTGCTGCATTCCGCCGGACAATTCATGCGGGTAGGCGTCGTAGCGGGAGGCGGCGTCGCGGATGCCCACTTCGTCCAGCAGTTGCACCACGCGGGTGCGGACATCTTTCCCGGTATGGGAGTGGCAGCGGACGGCTTCTGCGATTTGGAATCCGATCGTGTAGGCGGGGTTGAGTGCTGCGCCGGGTTCCTGAAAGATATAGGCGATCTCTCTGCCGCGCAATTGCCGCAGGCGGGCTTCCGGCAGGGTGAGTATTTCCTGCCCGGAAAAGCGGATTGAGCCTTTCACTTCACAAGCCGGCGGGAGCGGGAGCAGTCGTGCCAGCGCGAGGGCGCTTACTGATTTGCCGCTTCCGGATTCTCCGACGACGGCGAGGATTTTCCCCGCATGGAGCGTGAAGGAGATGCCGTGGACGACCTCCGCCTCCTGATCACCGGAGCGAAACCGGATACTCAGATTTTGCACATCCAGCAAGGGCGCGGGAGTCTGGATGTCGGGCGGGGGTGGCATGTCCGGCGGGGTTAGTCCGCTGGGGTAAGCCGGAGGACGGCACCGCCGCTGGAGCGCAAAGTGAGGTTTACGGAGTCGGTGGCCTTTACTTCCCGTGTGGCAACTTTCCATGCATCGTTTTTCGAAATTTCATCGGTGATGATGATGGCATTGTATTTTTTTCCGGGACTCAGGAAATCAAGTTTCAGCGTGGTTTCGCGTTGGTCTCTACCGTTCAATATACCGACAAACCAGACGTCGTTTTTGCGGCGTGCGAAGGGGGCGAATTTTCCGACTTCGGCTCCCGGAAGGACGCGCGTCTCGTCCCACACGGCGGGTAGGCTTTTCAGCACTTCGCGTTGCGGCGTCGCGGCGGGTGCGGCTGCGCGCAGGTCTCCGGGAGGGCTGACGATGTGCTGGATGGGCGACGTATAGACGATGAGGGCGGCGAGTTGCAGCGTCCATGAGGCATTGTCGAGCCGCTTCGGATCGTGCCCGAAGTAGCCTGGGGTGAAGTCTGCCGAGCCGGCGACCAGGCGGGTGAAGGGCAGGGCGCAGTAGTGTTCGGCACCGATTGCGCCCCAAATGTTTTGTTCGAGTCCGAAGATGCCTTCGCGTGTCAATCCGTTGGGCCAAGTGTGCTCTTCGCCGCTGGGCGTGTTCGCGCCGTGGAAGTTGATCATGAGCTTGCGTGCGGCGGCGTGACGCAGCACGGCGTCGTAGAAGCGGATGCGCGACTGCGACTGGCTGTCCATGAAGTCTATTTTGATGCCGACGACGCCAGTGGCTTTGAGTTTGTCGAAGAAGTCCTTCATTTGCGCCCAGTCGTTGCCGGTGTTGCTGATTTGGTTCCAGCGTTTCCAAACCCAGATTTTCACATTCTTTTTGGCTGCATGTTCGACGACTTGGCGGAGCAGTGTCCATTTGTCGGCGCTGGTGTTCCGGTTTTGCCATTGTTCCCAGCCTTCATCTATGAGGTGGTATTCATAGCCGAGTTCACCGGCCAGATCTGCGAATTTTATCTGGTCCCGGTAATCGGCGCGCGTGGTGCTCCACCACGACCACGTGGAGCGTCCGGGCTTGATCCAGTCTGTAGCCGGGCCGTTGGGGAAGAGGGTGGCATCGGGCGCGGGGACGAGCGACTGGACGATGTCGCTGTTGACAAGTGTGTTCAAGTCGCGGGCGGCGAGCACGACGCGCCACGGGGTGTGCGTGCTTTTGTCCGGAAAGTGGAATCCCTTGGGGTCGTGGTAATAAACGGTGCGGAGCGGGTCGCCCGATTTCACGGTGAGTTTGATACCCGACCAGCCTATGCCAAAGCTGCCAGCCTCTTGAAAGAACAGAAAGTCGCCGCCGGGGAGTGCCGCGAGGATGGGAGTGGAGCGCACGGCGTTTTTTTGTTTGATGGCACTCAGGAGCACGGGTTTGAAGACACCTTCGCTGGGGCCGAGGGCAGACTTGCCGTCTTGCGTCCAGAGCACGGCTTCTTCCGGGACACCGAAGCCGGTGGATTCGGCTTTTACGTGACCGCCAGTGCCTTCGGGAAATTCATAGCGGAAGGCGACGCCGTCGTTGAACACGCGCACGCGCAGGGTTTGCCCTTTTTGCAAGCCGCCCACGTTGTATTCCACAAAGGACACTTTGCCTGTGGCGTGGACGCCGTTGACGGGGAATGTTTTTTCCTGCGTGCCGGTCTTGGCGAGCAATTCGAGGGAGGAGACGTTTTCCCCACTGTTGGTTTCGTTGAGGACAATGCCCAGAGGTGCCCATTGCAGGAGCGGAGTCTGCCCGCGCTGGAGGGTATAGCCGGCCCGATTTTCTTTCAGAGAAACGGACAATGTGAGCGAACCATCGGGGCCGGGGAGTTCAAGTCCAGTAGCTGCGAATACGGGCGACGCGCCGGCTAGGACGGAGAGGAGTATGCCTGCAAATTTCATAAGAGGAAAGATGACAGGCCGTAGCGGTTGATGTTCCGGCGCGAAGAGGGAGTGGGGGCGAGGCTTACTGCACCAACACCCGCGCCGCAAAGTCGCCAAAGCGCTCGCCGTTTTCGCGCTCTGTTTTGAAGCGCGCCAGCAGTGGGCGCAATTCCGTAGCAAGGTCGTCGAGTTTCAGGTTTTCGCGGTAGAGCTTGTTCAGGCGCGTGCCTGCGTGCCCGCCGCCGAGCAGGAGGTTGTATTTCCCCGGCGCAGTGCCGACGAGTCCGAGTTCTGCCGCATAAGGGCGGGCGCAGCCGTTGGAGCACCCCGTCATGCGCACAAGAATTTCTTCGCTGCCCAAGCCCAACTCGGCAAGCAAGGTCTCGATCTCTCCGATGACTTGCGGAAGCGCACGCTCGGACTCCGCCAGCGCAAAGCCGCAGGTGGGCAGCGCCGGGCACGCCAATGCCACGCCGCGTGTGGGCGTGACGCGCACATTCACATCCACGCCGTGCGCGATGAAGACTGCCTCGACGTCCTGGCGTGCTTCGGATGCGATGTCGCTGAGAAGGATATTTTGCGAGGGAGTGAGCCAAACTTGCGGGCTGAACTTTGAGACGACTTCGCGGAGCGCCGTCTTAAATGCACGCCCGGGAGTGTCCCGCACGCGTCCGGCTTCGACAAAGAGCGCCAGAAATTGCCTGCCGTCGCACTGCTTGTGCCAGCCGTAATCGTCTCCTTGTCCAGTGAACACCGCCGGGCGCGATGGCGCGAACTGGAATCCGAGGCGCTTTTCCATTTCTGCGATGAACCACGGCACGCCGCGGTCATCGAGGATGTATTTCAAGCGCGCATGGCGGCGGTTTGCACGGTCGCCGAAATCGCGGTGCGTGGTGATGGCGGCGCGGGCGACTTCCACAACGTGCTCGCGAGGGATGAAACCTATGGGACTGGCGAGGCGCGGGTAGGTGGCCGCCATGCCGTGCGTGGTGCCGAGTCCGCCCCCGGCGACTACATTGTATCCGGCGACGACGCCGTTTTCCACAATGGCGATGAAGCCGAGATCATTGGTGTAGATGTCGGTTTCGTTGCGAGGCGGGATGGCAAAACCGATTTTGAATTTACGCGGCAGGTAAGTTTTGCCGTAAAGCGGATCCACTGCGGTGCCATCAGCGCCGGGCGCGGCTGTGGGAATCGGGTAAGGCGTAGTCACCCCGGATTGCTGTGCGCCTGCGACAAGGCTTGTAAGCTCTGGTTCCAGCTTGGCTCCGTCTATCCATATTTGGTGATAGGCGGTGGCGGTCGGGATGAGGGCGCGGGTGACATCAAAGGCGTCGTCGCGCACTTGCTTCCCGGCTTGTGTGCCGGCGGGTGCTGGCGGTGCCGTGACATTGCGGTTGATGTCTCCTGCTGTGGCGATGGTGGTGCCGAGTGCGGCGTTAATGGTGTGGATGACGTTGCGCAGGTCGCCTTTCAGCACGCCGTGGAATTGAAATGTCTGCCGCGTGGTGATGCGCAAGGTGCCATTGCCGAAGCGATCGGCGAGCGCGTCATAGACCAGATATTGCGCAGCGGGCACCGTGCCGCCGGTCTGGCGTGTGCGCACCATCACACTGTATTCGCGTTTGACGCGCCGCTTGTCGCGGTCGTCTTGTTGATACATGCCGTGGAACTTGAGCAACTGGCTGTCGTCTTCAGAAAATTTTTCTGCCTCTGTGTCGGCCAGTGTTTCGGCAATGGTGCCGGCGAGTGTAGGGCTGGCGGCCTTGAGGAGTTCGTTTTTCGAGAGCGGTTTTTCGTCCATATGCACGGTTGGTAAAAACGAGACCTCTTTGCCGCGGTGCCCGTGGAAGTCAACTTCTGCATCAAATTTCAAGTTTCCAGATGCAGAGGCATCAGGCGGCAAGTATCAGGGGTAGGCATAGCTGGGGCAGTGGCGGAACATGGGTGGCTCTTTTGTTGTTATAGATTAATAATTAACAGATAACAATTGCCTGAGAACTACTCCACAAGAAAGCTCTTGCCTGCGAGGTCTCTCAAAGTAGGGTGCCTGAGAAAACGCGAAATCTCCCCCTCATGTCTTTGAAAAACTTCATTCTTCTCGCCGCATACATTGCCTTGTTCGGGATGTTTGGCATCGCGGTGGGCATGCTCCTGCGACGCCCGCCCGTAGTCGAAGGGGGCAGTCTCGTGTTTGCCGCTGGCACCGCCCTTTGCCTCACCTCACTGTTCATTTTCTGGCTGAAGAAAAATCTCGATAAAAAAGCCACCCCTGCTCCTAGCCCCATCCCGTCTCCCGAGAAAAAATCCGACTCCAAATGAAACCGCACAGGCAAACGGTGGACGTCCGCAAGCCTCCGCCTCCATTTCCACCGCCAATACCATTTCCAACACCACCCAAACAAACACTCTCTCCCATGAAACAACTCATATATATAGTCATCACCGCCGTCGTCCTGTTGGTCGCCGTCTTCCTCTCCTGCTTCGGTTATAACCGGGTGGACGGAAATGAAATGGCAGTCGTCGAGACGTTCAACGAAGGCCTCTTGCCGGATCCGGTGCGCTCCGGTGGCTACATTTACAACCGTGTCTTCAAGACATACTTTAATTACAGCCTCGCCGATCAGGTATTCGTTATGAACGACACGCCGCGCAAGCGCGACTTTGACCGCGAATTTGGCGAAGGCCGCGCAAACGACGCCTACCTCGTCCAATCCAAAGACCAGCAGAACATGCGCATCTCGCTGCAAGTCCAATGGCGCCGCGATCCGGAAAAAATCATCGCCATACACAAAGCTGCAGGCCGCGATGTAGAAGAGCGCCTCCTGCGCCCCGTCCTCCTGCGCGTCGTCAAAGACGAAGCCACCACGCGCACCGCCCTCGAAGCCTATTCCGGCGAAGGTCTGGTCGCCTTGCAAAAGGCGATACACACGCGCCTCTCTGACACGCAAGGCGAACTGGCGCAAAAGGGCGTCATCGTATCCGTATTTACCATCCAGGGCATCCTGCTGGACAAAGAATATACCGAGCAAATCGTAGCGCGTCAGGTGGCCATCCAGGGCCAGCTTCGCGCCAAGGAGGAAACCAAGTGGGAAGAGGAAAAGGCGTCCAAAGCGAAAGCGACCGCGCAGGCCGACTACGAAACACGTCTCGTGCAGGCCAAGCGCGACAAAGAAGCCGGCATCCTTGAAGCTGAGAAATTAGCGCAAATGCGCGTCCTCGCTGCCAAAGCTGAGGCCGAGCAAGTGGTCTTCAAGGCCGAAGCCGAGAAGAAGCGCAATATCGCCGAGGCGGAAGGCAAGGCGCAGGCCGGCAAGCTGGAGGCCGAAGGCATCCTCGCCGTCGGGCAGGCTACTGCTGAGGCCAATCGCCTGCTGCTCTCCTCGTATTCAGTGCCCGGCTCCGAGAACTATGTGAAAACCAAGGTGGCGGAATCCATGGGCCTCGCCTATTCCGGCATAAAAGGCTACATCCCCGAAAGGATGAACCTCACGGTGCTGAGCGAGAATTATGCCAAAGGCGTGGGTGTCCTGCTCAATGGCGGCACATCGGCCCCGGTGCAATCCGCGCCCGAGGCGACGACGGGGAAGTGAAGGGAACGGAGTTGGCTATTGCTTAATAAACAATGGCCAGCCCATCAACTCTCTGCGGGCGCATCGCCGCGCAAGGCACTCAGCAGAAGCTCGACTTCCTTGACGCGGGGAATCCCCAAAAAGCCGATTCTGGTCACCACCGGTTCGTCGTTGGGATAAGTTTTTTCCTGCGAAAAAAACAGGTCGCCACTTCCGTCTGCCGCCTGCTTGCGGAAGAACGCACGCAATTGGCTTGGCCAGCAGGAGTAGATATTTGAGCGTCCGGGGAGAATGGATTCGATGATGATAGTGCGGGATGTGGTAATGGCATAGACGGTCTTTTTGGCTTTTCTTACACCCAGAAGCGGGACGGTCAGAAGGCCCAAGCCGACCAATACGAAAGGGATTAAGGAAAATATGCGAAAATCCAGGAGCTCTCCGAGTTCCGGGAATTTGAAGTCGCAGGATGCGGCCAGCATATGCAGGGTAAAACCCGTCCACGGGATACCGAAGAGAAAGCAGGGGATGCCCATTTGGGCCAAGCGCCATGGACGCGGCTGTGCGACCCAAATCACCTGCTCGCCCTTATTCAGTTCAGATTCGAGTATTTGCCGGAGACGGTGAGGGAGGAGGATGTCCATGGAAGAAAGCCTGAGGGTAAATGCAGACGTGCCTTCCCTGTCAACTATCGGACTCGCTGTCGTATTACTCCGATTAAGAAATCTTAAACAGCCTGCAGACGGCTCCAACGAGAAGAAACAAATAGACAATATATCTTAACCCAAAATTGAACGCCTCGCCAACATCAGCCCCCACTGGGTCTGGAGGCCCGGTAAACCAGTCATCATACCAGTCGTTCTTCTTCATAACACCAACCACCACACCGCAAACACCCAACAAGACAACATAAAATGGCCGAAAAAGACTTTGAATTAACCATCCACGCAGACACCGGTGACGCCGTAGGAGAAGTCGGCGACCTCATCGCCA